>JAJXYG010000211.1:1589-3069 GCA_021780705.1 Bacteroidota bacterium | reverse complement strand
AGTTACCCTTTTTATGATCGCACTGAGCATAAAACTTGCCCCAGAATTGTACATAAACTGACTCCCGGGTGCAAAGACTACAGGTTGGGCAAGGAAAGTCTTCTCCCATGGGGTACCAGGGGGGGACGCTTCCAAAAGAAGGATGGCATCCCGTGAATGTCCTACGGACATAGAGAGCAAATGACGTACTTTCATAGCCGCCAAATGCTCACTTATTTTGGGAGGAAGCATGTCCGGAAAAAATTTCACGACCGGGTCGTCAATCGTGAGAAGCCCTTCTGAAACGGCCAGCCCTATTGCCGTTCCGGTAAAGCTTTTACTCAATGAGTATAATTGCTGCTTATGTTCGTGGGAATAAGGCCACCACCACCCTTCCGAAATCACCTGCCCATGACGCATAATCATGAGACTGTGAAACTCCTGACCACTACCCTTAATCGCATCCAAAAATTTGAGAATTCCCTGAGAGGAGACTCCCTGGGATTCGGGCAGGCTCCTGGGTAGTTCATATGGGGGCTGGGGTGAGTGGGGATCCCTAAATGAATAAAGGGTGGGCAATACCCCCAATCCAATTGAAGAAATACCCATTTGCTTCAAAAAGGTTCTCCGGTTCGACCTCATGATATGTTTGGGGTGAGTGATGGAAAAAAGCAGTTATCTGTTCAAAACGTACCTGACCACGTTAATTCCTTGAGAACGATCTGATGATCTGTTTAATCCAGGATTTGAAATCTAGCGCCCAATCGCGATTCCCTTATTGAATCCCTTGGCTGATGGTGGTGGCATCCAATAAACTTTCCAGTTCCGGTATTTCTGCCTCTTCTTCAATAACAGCCTTGATTTCACTAATATCAATCCGGGACAGGACCTTGTCCGGAATGGAAATTTCAAAATCAAATTCAGGAAGCAGGAGCCTCAGGTGAGGCATGGAAACAAGAGAATCAAATACATTAATAAAATCTCTGGCGACCTTGGGCAATTCGATCGATTCCATGTAGGTCCCTGCCATACAGGTCCTTCCAAAAGGGTGGATAGCATTTTTGGTAACCCGAACAGATGGGAAAAGGTGATGCAGCGAAATGGCGATAGCACAATTTTCCTCAATGGCTCCCAATTGATTGTAGCTGCCACAGTTCAGGCTTTTTGCCAGAACCGACTTACTTACCCTAATGGTGTACCTAACTGCCATAGAACTCGCTATTTCAAAGTCAAATTACGATTTTTAAATCAAAAAATCCAACCTTTGAAATTTGCGTGCTCCTGGTGATTAAAGGACGACCCGAATTTCAGTAACTTAAGTAACTGAATTGAAACTCCTAGTAGCCTATAACAATCTTCCCTACTGAGTTGGGAAATTCCAGTTTTTGAACTCCGCGAAGATTAGCTTCTGTTCCGGCTGGAGCCTTCCATACGCCGCGCTCGCCGTCTGTGCGGGCATAAAGTCCTGCAATAGTTCCGCTTGGGGCAATAAGACGCAGTC
>JAJXYG010000211.1:0-1579 GCA_021780705.1 Bacteroidota bacterium | reverse complement strand
TTTTGAACTCCGCCTGTGGCTTGAGAGGCAACCCTCTTACCATTGACTTCAAAGCTTTCCTGTTGAGGAAATCCATGTAAAATCAATTGTACTTTATCAAACCTGGTGGTATATTTTCCTGTGGCGGGAGAAAGAACGATTTGCCGGCCCCCAGGATTAAATTCCATATTTCTGAGGTAATAATCACCCTGCTCGTACTTATACGTGCTTCCGTCATCCTCATAATAACTAAAACTGTTCGATGAATCCCCGTACCAAATGTTAAGGTACATCACACCATTTCCCTTATCAGCGGTACTTTGCAGTACCTGCTGCATCGGTATGATTGCACCAGCTTTCACAAATACGGGCAGATCACTCAGGGGACTTGCGGCCCAGATGACCTGGTTGCCCTCTATCTCCTTATTTTCACCCATCCGGTACCATTTACCTTCAGGCAAATATACCTGTACGGCATCCTGGGTGCTGACCACAGGAGCCACCAGAATGGAGGGACCAAACAAAAATTCATTTTCAAATCGGGTATCATATACCTCATCATTATGAGTATAATCAATTGCCAGAGACCGGTTTACCGGTATCCCTGTCTGGTGGGTTTCATAGAAGGAGGAATAGAGGTAAGGCAACAATTTATACCTTTCCTGTATGGATTTGCGGATCAGGTCCTCATTCCATTCACCCCATGCCCAGGGCTCGTGTGAAGTATTCCCCTTTGCGGTGTGATTGCGGTACATTGGGGTATACACGCCCAGAGACATCCATCTCACCATAAGTTCTGGAGTGGGGTTTCCCATAAACCCTCCGACGTCAACCCCGTCAAATGCCTCTCCGGCCAATCCCATATTATTGATCATCCGGTAGGCTAGCAGCATATGGGCATCCGTAGGGTTATTATCCCCTGTCCACATGGCAGAATACCTTTGTATTCCCGAATAGGCTGCACGAGTAAGAACAAAGGGCCGTTTCCCATCCAGAAGATTTTTGGTCCCTTCATAGGTGGCGCGCGCCATTTGCATCCCATAAATATTGCGCGCTTTCTTTAAGGTCACCGTATTTTTTCCTACGCCAAATTCAATCAAGGGCGGTATGTTCTGCCCCCAGGCAGAGGGCTCATCCATATCGTTCCAAAATCCGGTAACCCCGTTATCTACAAGGACTTTGAAATTCTCTCCCCACCATTTTCTAACCTCAGGCCTTGTAAAATCAGGAAAATGACTTCTTCCGGCCCAAACGCTTCCGGTATAGGGTTGCCCATCCGGATACCGGGCAAAGTAATGGTTCACCATACCACTGAGGTAGGGCTGGTATCCATTAGTATCAATTTTAATTCCCGGGTCTATTATGGTTACCAGGTGCATGTTCAGGTCCTTCAGGCTGTCTGTCAGGGTCTTTGGATTGAAGAAGGTCTCAGGATTCCAGGTGAATATCCGGTAACCGTGCATATAATCAATATCACAGTACATCACATCACAAGGAATACTGTCCTGCCTCATCCGTCGTGCTACAGAAAGCAATTGTTGCTGGCTCATGTAGCTGTACCGGGATTGCTGGTAACCCAGACTCCACATTGGAGGCATTT
>JAJXYG010000159.1 GCA_021780705.1 Bacteroidota bacterium | reverse complement strand
CTAGAATCCAATAAGCGTATATTATCAGCAGGAATTTTAATGAAAAACTCAAACGCCAACAACGTAGCAGTTATTGCCCACAAAATACAACTCGCAATAATTTGGAAAATAAATTTTTTTTCCATATAAGTAAGACCAGTTCCCTTAATAGTAATGTCTTCCGGGTATCCTGCCGGCTCCAGTTTGAATTCAATTTTTGCATTGATGTCCTTGGAGTTTATGTCAAACAAATCGCTATTTGCATTTAGTGCCAACCCCATAAAACTCATTGCAAAATCAAAATTGCTTGAGGGGGTTTTGATCCGAACCGGATTGTGATGAACTGATTCTTTATATATCCTTCAGGGGATGGCGATCATTCCTTGTATTCGGGGATTGGGAGGGGAGGGGCAGACTCTGTTAACGCTATTGAACCCTGATGACCCGAACCGGACATGCTTTAAACAGGTCCCTGGTGATTGGGGAGATTTCAGGTACCAGGAGACTGGAAATGTTTTTTTTCATGGTGGAATGAAGCAAGGTAGCCTTACCATCCTTTTTGCTCATCCGCCATAATTCAGGTTGCATCTCATGACACAGCCCGCAACCAATACACTTATGCCGGTAATGAATGATCCTGGGCATGGGCATGGGATTGAGGGGTCTGGACTATTTTATACAATTTTTCTTTTCCGGTGATTTTTTCATCCAAAGGAAAGGTAATCCGGTCACCCTTGCCTGCCTGGTCAGCCTCCTGCCCATTTACCCGGAGGGTATCCACCTCAAGGGTCCTGGGGCCGAAAGCCGGACCGGTGACCATCAGGGTATCCCCTGTTTTAAGGGTCGAGGTTTCCAGTAGGAATTCTGCTACCCGGATCCTCGGGTAATACCTCACGGCCTTTCCTACATAAATTTTTCGGGTGGTAGCCACCGAACCCGGCTGAGGGGTCCACTGCCCCAGTTTCCGGCCGAGGTAATACCCTTCCCAGAATCCCCGGTTATAGACTTTTTCCAGTTCGATTTTCCAGGCAGCTACTTTCTCGGGGGTATAGGTCTGCTCCCGGATTGAATCCAGCGCCTCACGGTAGCAGCGTGTGACCGTATAGGTATATTCCGGTCCCTTGGTCCTTCCTTCTATTTTAATGACATCAATTCCACTGGCCACCACCTGGTCCAGCAGGTCAATGGTACATAAATCCTTTGGGGAGAGGATATAGGGGTGGGTTACCTGGAGGGATTCACCGGTTTCCAAATCGGTTACTTCATAGGGTCTGCGGCAGTTTTGCACGCAGGCCCCCCGGTTGGCCGAAGCATTCTGGGAGTGCAGGCTGAGGTAGCATTTGCCGGATATTGCCATACAAAGAGCGCCATGGGCAAAGACTTCAATTTTCATGAGTGCTCCTGAGACCCCTTTGATTTTCTTTCTTTTGATTTCCCGGGTGATTTCTTCCACCTGGCGGAGGGTGAGTTCCCGGGCAAGCACCACTACGTCAGAAAAGCCGGCATAAAACTGCACTGTTTTCAGGTTGCTTACACTGGCCTGGGTGGAAACATGTACGGGAATGCCCCGCTCACGGCAGGATTGCATGACAGCAAAATCCGAAGCGATAACCGCATCGATTTTTTGCTTTTTCACCTCTTTTAGAATTTCAGCAAGCAGTTGCATGTCATGGTCGTACATGACGGTATTGAGCGTGAGATAGGCCTTTACCCCCGCTTTTTTACAAAGTGCCCTTACCCCGGCAATATCTGAAATGGAAAAATCCCCCGCAGCACGGGCGCGCATATTGAGTTGTTCCACGCCGAAATAAATGGCATCGGCCCCTGCTTCCAGAGAGCCGTGCAGGCTCTCAAAAGAACCGGCCGGGGCCAGCAATTCGATTTTCTTATGGTGCATCATCCAGATTTGATTTGACGGGTAGTTGATTGCGCAGTATCATTCAAAAAAAAGGAGAAGGGCCCGGTTTATGGGTGAAAACATAAAAACATTAGGCAAATATCCTAAATAAAGATATTTTTATCCATAAATATTTGAAGGCCCCGGTGCCCCGGAATATTTCCTGCGCCCGGATCCGGCCTGTTTGAGATTGTTATTGAACAGATTATGCTAGAAGTCACCAAGATCTTTCGGTTTGAGACCGCTCATGCCATTTACGGGTACCAGGGCCCCTGCCAGAATATTCACGGGCATTCCTATGAACTGCACGTCACCCTGGCTTCCCTCCAGTCCTATCCGGAATATATTCCCGGTCCCGGATTTTTTATTGATTTCAAGGAACTCAAAAAGTGGGTGAAGGAGGCCATTATTGACCCCCTGGATCACAAGCTGATCCTGTCTTCCGATTTTATGAAAGCCAATCCGGGCCTTTCAGAATTGCCCAATATTGAAGTGTGGGCCTGTGAGCCTTCGGCAGAAAACATGTTGTTGCACTTTCGCCAGTTGCTGGAAAAGAAAATGCCCGCCGGGGTAAGGCTTTTTGCCATGCGCTTGTATGAGACCCGGGATTCTTATGCCGAATGGAAGCAGGAAGATCCTGGTCCTGCCGCCCGCTAAATCCTATTTTTTGATCCGGAAACCGGAAAAATTGACTTTATGTTTTCAAAAACCGCTGAATATGCCCTGAGGGCTACCATCTATATCGCCCAAAAAGGCCATGCCGATCACAAGCTGGGGATCGAAGAAATTTCAAGGGCTATAGATTCACCCACCAGCTTCACGGCCAAGATCCTGCAACTGCTCACCCGCAACCAGCGGATCATCAGTTCGACCCGGGGCCCCAGTGGCGGGTTTTATATGAAGGATGCAGCCCGGGGATTGTCCATAAGGACGATCCTGGAGACCATCGGAGAAGAGGAAATTTTTACCGGTTGTGTGATGGGACTGAAGCTTTGTTCGGAAACCCATCCCTGCCCCATGCATACCCGGTACAAGCCCATCAAGGAGCAGTTGATAAAGTTGTTTGAAACCATGACCATTCAGCAATTGGTCCGCAACATCGAAGCAGGGGAAGCCTCCATCGGCAATCGGAAAAAATCGGTGAGCAAGGCACTGGGCCTGAAGAAATAACCTGGATTTTGGAGACCCCCCCTT
>JAJXYG010000182.1 GCA_021780705.1 Bacteroidota bacterium | reverse complement strand
AAATATTATTTCTCCCGGTTGAAAAAATATTTGCCATACCTAACGTACGGCCTATTTTGGATCTTTTTCTTTTTCTTTACCCGAGGTTTGTTTCTCATATACCAGCATTCCTCGGCCAGCAGCCTTACGGCTCTTGAGATTGTAAAAGTATTCTGGTACGGAGCCAAGCTGGATGTATCCTTTACCGGATACCTGTGCATTCTGCCGTTTGCCGTATTCATCTTCTCCGCCCTCTTTCCCAGGTGGAAGGGTACCCGGTTGATCCGCATCTATACCATATTGGTAATTCTGCTGTTATCCTTTCTCACCATTGCGGACCTTGGTCTCTTTTCGGCGTGGGGGTACCGGATGGACGACACCCCCCTCACCTACCTGACTACTCCCAGGGAAATGATTACTTCTGCTTCCTCGGCGCCGGTCTTTTTGCTTCTGGTGATCTTCGCACTTTTGTCCGTATTTTTCATCTGGCTTTACCAGAAATTGGTTGACCCCGTGATGAAGGCATGGCCGTCAAGATTTTCGCTGACCTATTTTTTGATGTCCCTCGTACTATTCGCGTTCCTGTTTATTCCGATCAGGGGCGGGATCCAAAAGATTCCTATCAATTTAAGTGACGTCTATTTTTCAGATAAGATTTTTGCCGATCAGGCGGCCATTAACCTTCCCTGGAATATTGCATTTGCCCTGCTCAACCAGGAAAACAAAACCAACCCTTTCGAATATTTCCCCCAGGCAAAGGCCAAGGCTCTGGTAAGCCAGCTTTATGATACGGGACCCCGCAGAATTCCCCATATTCTTAATACCCGAAGGCCCAATATCATCTTTATTATCATGGAGAGTTTTACTTCCAAATTCGTGGGATGTCTGGGCGGAGAACCGGGGGTCACGCCAAACCTGGATCAAATTGCGGCCAATGGCCTGCTATTCACCCACATCTATGCAGCCGGAGACCGTAGTGAAAAAGGCCAGGTAGCAGTGCTGAGCGGGTATCCGAACCAGGCCATTACCTCCATCATCAAGAAGCCCAACAAAACATTGAAATTGCCCTGCATTTCCAGGGTACTCAACCAGCAACACTACCAGACCAGCTACACCTATGGGGGTGAACTGGAATTTGCCAACATTCAATCCTACCTGAGAAATGTAGGCTTTGACCACCTTTACGGGGAGTACCAGTTTCCCGAAGCGTTGCGCACTACCTCCTGGGGGGTGCATGACCAGTACACCCTGGCACGGTTGCTGAAGGATGTCAACCAGTCCCCTCAGCCCTTTTTTGCCGCCCTGTTTACCCTGAGCAGCCATGAACCTTATGACGTTCCCATGAAACCCCGCTTCAAGGGTCCAGGAGAAACCATCCTGTTCAAGAATTCGGTGGCTTATACCGACAGTTGCATAGGGGATTTTGTCCGCAAACTCCAAAAAGAACCCTTATGGCAAAATACCCTGCTTGTATTTGTAGCAGATCATGGCCATCCCAGGCCGGGAAATGATCCTAATGACGCCCCTTCCAAATTCAAGATTCCGCTGATCTTTGCAGGCGGAGCCTTAAAAATGAAGGGAGTCATCAATACCATCGGTTCCCAGACGGATATCGTTACTACGGTCCTGGATCAACTGGACCTGCCTACCTCTGAATTCAAATGGGGGAAAGATCTGCTGGATTCATCCGCACACCAGTTTGCCTTCTATTCTTTCAACAACGGTTTTGGTTTTGTAGATTCCACGGGGGTGGTGACGGTGGACAATGTGCAAAAAAGGGTGATCCGAAAAGTGGGCCACCCGGATTCTACAGAAATCAACTATGGCAAGGCCTATATGCAATGGTCCTACCAGGATTACCTAAACAGATAGGGCCGGAGCCTTGTGAAGCCTTCTGTAAAGCAGGGCCAGCACCATACAGAGCCCGCTCACCACAAACCAGAGGGTTTTGTATCCATTATGCTCCGCCACCAGGGATCCCGAATAGGGCCCAATGGTCTGGGCACATGCCCAGGCCACACTGTATAGCGCAGCATACTGTCCCCGGTTATTGGTCAGGGTCCGGCTGATCCAGTAGGCATTCATAAAAGGCATCGACAAAATTTCCCCTATCGTTAGCAGCAACATGGAAAAAAGCGCCAAAAACCCAAAATGGAGCCCAGGCAAATTGAGCATCAAAAAAGCAGCCGATACCAGCAGGACCCCGGTAGAGATATAATGCAGGGAGGGCCGTTTGCCTTCCAGGGAAAAGATCAGTATCATCTCCACAAGGGCGATAATGAGTCCGTTCAGTGCCATCACCATGCCAATAAACAGCACGCTTAGGTGAAAGTCCTCCTTAAAAAATACGGGTATGGTGGTAAAGAGTTGGAAAAAACAAAGAGCAAAGAAAAATACCAGGAATACAAAGTAAAGGTAGGTCCGGTCCTTATACACCGAATGTTCCGGCACTGAAACTACCTTCTTCCTCGGTTCGGTAGCCGCATTCCTTTTCGGGGACAGGGTGAAATAGAGTAACACCGCCGCCAGCAAGTTGGTAATTCCATCCACCCAGAAGAGCAGCCCATAATTAAAGCTGGCTATGAATCCACCCAGTGCACCTCCGGCAGCCCAGCCCAGATTGATTGCCAGCCGGTTCAAAGAATAGGAACGGGTGCGATTTTGTTCCTTGCTATAGTGGGCGATTGCCACGGTATTTGCCGGACGGAAGGACTCGTTGAGGACCGCCAGGATAAAGGTACCGACGCATATCCCTTCATACCGGTGGATTTGACCCAGGATAAGAAACATGATTCCCCCTAGCACCAGTGCCATCAATTGCACATAATAATATCCGATCCGGTCGATAAGTTTGCCACCCAACAGTGACCCCACAATGGCACCCAGTCCGAAAAGGCTCATCACAAAGCCTGCCTTCCCGATTGAGAGCCCGTAGTGCTGGGTGAGATACATGGTCATGAAAGGGACGACCATGGTACCACTCCTGTTCACCAGCATGACTAGGGAAAGCCACCATGTACCCGGGGAAAGCCCTCCATAGGCCCTCTTGTATAATGAAAAAGGAAGAGAAGTCCACATGTCAACAAATATAACATAGATA
>JAJXYG010000049.1 GCA_021780705.1 Bacteroidota bacterium | reverse complement strand
GTCAGGATGGTTCAGGATCCTTCGGCCCATCCAGTAGAGGCTTTCCAGGGTGCGAACCGAAGTGGTGCCCACACAAGTGATTCCCTGGTCCAGATACCGGATCAGGGTGTGGATCAGTCCGATGGATACGTCCATATATTCCGCATGCATTTCATGGCCTTCCATGGTGGCCGATTTCACAGGCTTGAAAGTGCCCGCGCCTACATGCAGGGTGACAAAGGCGGTTTCTATCCCTGCCTGCTCGAGCGAATCAAAGAGTCTCTGCGTAAAATGCAAACCAGCGGTGGGAGCAGCTACCGATCCTTCAAAACGGGAATAAATGGTTTGGTAGCGGCTCGTATCCGACGCTTCTGCTGCCCGCTTGATATAGGGTGGAAGGGGGGTATTGCCCGCATGCTCCAGGATTTCTGCAAAGGTGCAGGTTCCCGGATCCCAGCTGAACTCGGCCACATAGGTGTCCGAGCGCCTTTCTACCAGCCGGACTTTCAGGATTACCTCTATGCCCTCCACCCCGATGCTTCTCTGTAGAAAGGGTTGCTTCCATTTTCCCGCGCCCCCGATCAGACATTTCCAGCGGGCCGAATGGGTGCGGTTCAGTGCCCAGGCATAATCCCTGACCGATTCCTGGGGCTCCAGGCAGAAAATTTCGATAACCGCACCGGTGGGTTTGGCAAAAAGGATCCGGGCATTGATGACCCGGGTATCATTAAAGACCAGAAGGGTGCCGGGGGCAAGATACCCGGCCAGGTTCCGGTAAATATCTTCCCGGATCGTCCCTTTCTGAAAAATCAGCAATTTCGACTGGTCCCTTTGTTCCAAAGGGAAATAGGCAATCTTGTCATCCGGTAAGGGATATTCATAATCCTGAATGGAAATTTCTCTTGGATGCACGGATCAACTGTTTAAGAATGCAGACACACTGGCCAGCCATTTCAAATGTTCCTTTTTGCATAAGGATTCATGACCGCTGTTCTGGTACATAACCAGCTGCTTGGGCTGGTGGAGGTGGGCAAATAATTCTTGGGTCTCCTGTGGGGTTACCCGAATATCATGCACCCCCTGCTGCAGCAGGACCGGGCAATGAATGTCTCTTACATATTGCTCGGGTTTGTTGGAAAAGGCCCAGGAGCCACGTTCAATTCCTCCCCAGAAAGTCAGGAAGGTGGCCAGGGGTTCTACGGGCAGGTGCATGAGCCGGACCTGGCCTTCCACGGCCTGCTCCATGGTGGCAAAAGGCATTTCCAGGATCACCTTGGAGGGCTTGAGGTCATATTCGGAGATCGCATGGGCAATGGAAGCCGCCCCCATCGAAATTCCCCACAGTACGATATTTTTTTCTCCCTTATGCCGGATGAAATCATAGGCGAGTTTCACATCCCCCGCTTCAAGGTCCCCAATCGTGGTAGTATGCCCATCACTATTTCCATGGGCCCTGAAATCAATCAGGAACACATTATAACCCATATCGACAAAACCCATCGCCTGGGGCAGGACGTCGGTCCGGTTTTCTCCATAGCCATGAAACAATAAGACGGTACCCGATGCATGGGGCACTGCCCGGTACCATCCCCTTAATTTCAGATGGTCTGCAGTGGTTAACACCACATCGCTGAATGAATCCGGCCGGGCGGCATTGGGCTTTTTATAATAGTCCCTGCCAAAAAGCAAATCTTCCAGCTTTTGCCATCCGCCTTCCCTGACGGGAGCCGTGGACTTCGTGTGCCCGGGATCATAGAAATGGGTGAATTTGTAGGCGTTGGTGGCACTGATGAAGTTGAACAATACAAATATGATCCCCGCCGTCCATAGCAGGGATTTCCAGAATCTTCTTCGAGGTGCCGATTTTTTCCGGGTCAAAGTGCTTTATTTTTTATTTCATCCACAATACCCGGATCCAGCAGGGTGCTGGTATCTCCGAGATTGCCAGTTTCGCCTTCTGCGATCTTTCTCAGGATCCGTCTCATAATCTTTCCGCTGCGGGTTTTGGGAAGGCCGCTGACAAACTGAATCTTGTCCGGTTTGGCTATGGGCCCGATGATCCTGGCCACGGTTTCAAGGATGTCATTTTTAGCCCGGTCATCCTCATGGGTATTTTTTTCAGTGATGACAAAGGCATAGATCCCCTGTCCCTTGATCTGGTGGGGAAATCCGACTACCGCACTTTCCACCACATTGGTGTGCATATTGATGGCATTTTCCACTTCGGCGGTTCCGATACGGTGGCCACTGACATTGAGCACATCATCCACCCTTCCGGTGATCCTGAAATTTCCCTGGGCATCCTTCAGGGCCCCGTCCCCGGTGAAATAATAATTTTCATAGGTAGCAAAATAGTTCTTTCTGCAGCGCTCATGATCCCCGTAGGTGGTCCGGATGATACCCGGCCAGGGAGCTTTGATGCAGAGATTGCCTTTCAGCATTCCTTCCTCATCGGGCTCGGTAACCTCCTCGCCCCTTTCATCCACGAGCACGGGTTGTACCCCCGGCATGGGCAGGGTGGCCCAACTGGGCTTGGCAGGGGTGACCCCAGCCAAATTGGATATCAATACCCCGCCGGTTTCTGTCTGCCACCAGGTATCTACAATCGGGGAACTGCCTTTTCCTACTTCGCGGTCATACCAGTGCCAGGCTTCCTCATTAATGGGTTCTCCCACTGTACCCAGCACTTTCAGGGATGACAGGTCCTTGTCTCTAAGGGGATCCAGCCCATAACTCATCAAACTTCGAATAGCCGTGGGTGCAGTATATAAAATGTTGACCTTGTATTTATTCACTATATCCCAAAAGCGACCCGCATCAGGCCAGGTGGGGATCCCTTCGAACATCACCGAAGTAGCCCCCATACTCAGCGGCCCATATACGATATAACTGTGCCCTGTGATCCACCCTATGTCTGCCGTACAGAAATGCACCTCTCCCGGTTTATACTGGAATACATTGACGAAGGTATATCCGGTCCAAACCATATAGCCTCCGCAGGTATGGACCACCCCTTTGGGCTTTCCCGTGGAGCCCGAGGTATACAGGATAAAGAGGGGATCATCCGCATCCATTTCCACGGCTGGCAGGGTTACTATATTGTTCCTTTCGATCTGGGAAAGGGCATAATCCATTTCATCTTCCCACCACACATCCCTTCCTTTCAGCATCGAAACCGGGGTGCGGGTCCGGGTATATACAATTACCTTTTTGACCAGCCTGTTTCCGATCAGGGCATCGTCAATAATGCTCTTCAGGGGAATATCCTTACCCCCCCGGTAGGCACCGTCGCAGGTCACGATATATTCAGCCTGGGCATCATAAAGCCGGTCTGCAATGCTCTGGGCGGAGAATCCGCCAAAAATGACGCTGTGGATGGCTCCTATTCTGGCACATCCCAAAACCGCATAGGCCAATTCCGGCACCATACCCATGTAGATACACACCCGGTCTCCCTTTTTTACTCCATTGTTGATCAGGACCTGGGCAAATTGACATACCCGCTTGTTCAGCCGGGAATAAGTGACCACCCGGGTCCTTTCTTCCGGGTTATTGGGTTCCCAGATGATGGCAGGCTTTTCGCCCAGTTCCTCCAGGTGGCGGTCAATACAATTTTCGGTGATATTGAGCTTGGCCCCCTTAAACCATTCCACTTTTGGCTCCCTGAAATTCCATTCCAGGACCCTGTCCCATTTCTTCCTCCAGTAGAAATTCTCGGCCACTTATCCCCAAAATCCTTCAGGATCGGTCACGCTTCTTTTATAATCCTGTTGATATTGGTCGGCCGTCTTAATTTGAAAAGGATATTCCATCATAAGAAATTTTTATATGAAGCAATCGGATTGTTGATATGAACCTGACAAAATTAAAACATTCTGCTAGGGTTTCATCGCCTGGTAAATGGCCTCCTGGATTTTACCCCGGATATTCATATGCAGGAGTTTCAGATTTTCACCTCCGTCCGGATTGACCCGGTTACTCAGGAATATGAATACAATGTTATATTTCGGGTCACCCCATACACAGGTCCCCGTATAGCCGGTATGTCCAATGGTCAGCGGGGACACCGACCTGGCGGGATAGGGATCCTCCCTTTTGGCATTGTCCTTTTCGGGTTTATCAAAACCAAGGCCCCGGCGGCTATGAGGACTGTTGTAGGCAGAAAAAAGCCGGATCGTGGACGCCTTCAGATACCTTCTTCCCTTATAAACCCCTTTATTCATGAGCATCTGCATGATGGCAGAAAGATCCGTGACATCACTGAACAGTCCTGCATGGCCGGCCACCTCTCCGAACATGGCCGCTCCCGGATCGTGCACATCTCCATGAAGGTGCTGCATCCTGAACTCCCTTTCCCACTGGGTAGGGGCTATCCGGTTGGTGTCAAAGCGGGTCCTGGGCAAAAAACCTGTGGAAGTCAGGCCCATAGGCTTGTAAAAATACCGGTCCACATAATGGTCAAGCGACATCCCGGACAGGCGCTCTACAATCTTCCCCATAAAGATAAAATCGTTGTCGCTGTATACATACCTGCCTCGTCTCCCCAACCTGCTTTCCAGGATAATATGATACATGGTATCCCGGTAATCATGTCTCATATACAGGTTCTGTGCGACCCGGATGTCAAATTTTCCGGTCCGGGTATGGGAAAACACCCGGGGCAGCGGAACTCCGGTCACCGGATCAATTACATATTTGTAAAAGGGAATGAAGGCCACCAGTCCTGCCTGGTGCAATAAGACATCCCTGATCCTGAGGTGGGACTTATTGGTTCCCCTGACCCAGGGCAGATAGGTGCCCAGGGTGGCATTCAGTTTGAGTTTACCCTGGTCATACAGTCTCATGACGGCCAGCGTTGTGGCGCATACCTTGGTCACGGAAGCCATGTCATAAATCGTATTCAGACCCACCGGCTGGCGGGTATCATAGTTGAATTTCCCATAAGCCCTGGCAAAGACCGTCTTTCCGTCTTTGGCTGCCAGGACCACGCAACCGGGGTAAGCTCCCGCAGCGACCCCGTCTTCAGCTATGGAATCGATGATGGAAAGTTTCTGCGGATTGAGTCCCATTTTACCCGCAGGTGCATAAGGCAGCTGCAGGCTGCCGTCCACAATTCCGCTGCCATACCGGTAGGCCTGACTCACCGTCACCGGCAGGGTGCCTCGGGCAAATATCCTGCCTTCCAGCAGGTTCGCCGCCGTATTCTGGGTTACTGAATCGTCTTCATAACAGGCCACCAGGTTGCGGCTGGAGGTGAAATTCTTCAGGGCATAGGGATTTCCAAAATCATAGAGCACCGTCGGATAATCCTGCTGAATCCGGCTGACCAGCGAGACCGCCGCTCCGCTGATTCCAAAGTTATACGCCGGCACCCGGGCATATTGATGGACCCCAATAACCACCCGCGCATATCCGTATTGGTGAAGGCTGTCCAGTAAGGCCGGGATCGCCGAGGAATCCCTGGCATAATCAAAATAGTAGAGATCGGCATCATACTCCTGCTGCAGGCGTCTTGCAAAGGTATTGGCGCTGTCAAGGCCCAGCCCCACATAGGCCACCTGGTGGGCAGAATCAAAGCTGGATAAAGGGAAAAAACTCCGGTCCTTCCGGCTGAGCACGGTTAGGGCATTTTCAGCCACGAGCCTTCTCATCCGGTTTACTCCCTGATTCAGGTCACGGGTAAGGTGGCTGGTATCCACCCCTTTGAATTCTGCTGCCCCATAGAGATATTTCACCCGCAGGACTTTTTTGCAACGCAGGTCAATATCCTTCCAACTCAACTGGTGCCGGTCGATGGCCTCCCGGATACGGGTAATGGCCGTATCCACCTCTCCGGGCAGACAAAGCATGTCATTGCCCGCCATGAGGGAACGCACGACAATGGTTCCTTCCGGAAAATATTTGGCCACACCCTTCATGTCCAGGGCGTCGGTAAAAGTCAGCCCCCTGAAATGCATCTGGTTTCGAAGCAACCCGGTTACCGCCCTCGGAGAAAGCGATGTCGCCAGGTTCGGGGTGGAATCAATTGCGGGCACAAACAGGTGGGCAATCATCACACTTCCCACCCCGGCAGCAAAGAGTTTGCGGAAGGGATATAATTCCAGTGCATTTAATTGGGCCAGGGATTTATGAACCACGGGCAGATCCAGATGGGAATCCACCGACACATCCCCGTGCCCCGGAAAATGCTTGGCACAGGCCAGGATTCCGCCCTGCTGCAATGCTTTCATATAGGCGATTCCGTACTGGGCCACCTTATATTTATCCTGACCAAAGGACCGGTCCCCAATCACCGGGTTATCCGGATTATTATTGATATCCACTACGGGTGCAAAATTGACTTCTATTCCTTCCCGCCGGCACTGGGCGGCTACCAGGGCCCCGTAGGCGCTGACGATCCTTGGGTCGCTTACCGCACCGAGCATCATCTGGTGGTTCAGGGGAATTACGCTGTCCATCCGCATCCCTACTCCCCATTCCGCGTCCATACAGACCAGCAGAGGAGTCTTGGAGAGATGCTGGAAATGATTGATGAAGTTGGCCTGCTGCACCGGTCCGCCCTGGAAAAGCACTATTCCTCCGATATCATACTTGCGGATCATGGCTTCAATCAGGGAGTCTTCAAAGACCGGACTGCCGTCGGGAGCAAAGGTGCTCTCCCTAAGCACCATCAGCTGGGCAATACGCTCGTTGGGACTAAGGGTATTAAATACACTGTCTGCCCAGTGGGCAGCGCGAATTTCCCTTTTAGTCTGGGCAAAAACCGGGGCTGTGGCCAGAAAAAGGGAAAAGCAAAGCAAGGAAAACCTGATTTTTTGCATGTAGTTCAAATTATCGGAGTGGATTCACAAGGTAAAAAAATTATTCACTTCAGGTACGCACCCCTTACACAGTCGGGTCCTTTCTCTTCAGGCCCAATCCGAACCTATAGCGCAGCAGGTTCCGGGATACTGGGGAGATAATCATTAATTTTGCAAAAAACAGATTTTGGGAGACTCAATCACCTTACTACCCGATCACATAGCCAACCAGATTGCCGCCGGAGAAGTCATTCAGCGACCTGCCAGCGCCGTCAAAGAATTAATGGAAAATGCCATTGATGCCGGGGCCAGTGAGATCCGGGTTTTTATTAATGATGCCGGCAAGTCCCTGGTCCAGGTGATCGACAATGGGAAAGGAATGAGTGAAACCGACGCCAGGATCTGCTTTGAAAGGCATGCTACCTCCAAAATAAAAAATATTGAGGACCTGTTCCAGATCAGGACCATGGGCTTTCGCGGGGAAGCCCTGGCAAGCATTGCCGGGGTGGCAGAAGTGGAGTTGAAAACCCGCCTTCAGGGCACCCCATTGGGTACCTATGTGGAATTAGAAAACAGCGTGGTTCGGACCTGTGAGCCGGTAGCCACCCCGGAAGGTACGAGCATCGCCATGAAGAACCTGTTTTTCAACATCCCCGCCCGAAGAAATTTTCTGAAGAGCAATCCTTCGGAACTCAGGCATATTGTGGAAGAGTTCATCCGGATATCAATGTCCTTTCCGGGCATCTTTTTTTCCCTCTCCTCCAATGGACAGGAAGTCTACCACCTGGAAAAGGGATCCCTGAAACAAAGGCTGATTCAGATCCTCGGAAACGGATATCAGAGCAACCTGGTCAGCGTCCGGGAGGAAACCGATTATCTCAATATCTATGGATTTGTAGGCAAACCTGACACGGCCAAAAAGACCCGGGGAGACCAGTACTTCTTTGTCAACAACCGCTTCATCAAAAGCGCCTACCTGAATCACGCCGTAATGCATGCCTTCACGGACCTGATTCCCAAAGACAGTTTCCCCCTTTACGCATTGTTTATTGAACTGGACCCTTCCAGGCTTGATATCAATGTGCATCCCACCAAACAGGAGATCAAATTTGAGGACGAAAAGATCATATACGCCTTTGTCCAGGCCGCAGTAAAGCATGCCCTGGCCCAATACAGCGTCACTCCCACCCTGGACTTCGACCTGGATGCTACGATCCAGCAATCCGATGCGGTGAGCAAACCTTTTACGGCAGAAAAGCAGTATTCTGCTACCAGTTCCTCACTCTACCGGACCTTTACCCAGAAAAACCAGGCCCATTTTATTGATACCAGGAGCAACCTGGATCCTTTTCAGCCGGAAGGAAATGTGGAGAAAATCCTGACGGGAAAATTCGGATTTCCACAACCGGGATCTGGCCCCGCCCCATCGGGTGCCTTATCTTCCGCAGCGCAGCTCCCCCGGTTGAATCCGGAAACTCCGGTGACCCAGCTTCACAAGACCTACCTGGCCGTGGAAACTCCCGGCGGGTTCCTGGTGATCCATCAGCAAAATGCCCACGAAAGGATCCTTTATGAACGGTATGCTCATGCACTGAAAGGAAAGCCCATTCCCATCCAGCGAAGCCTATTTCCGGCCACCCTGGAAACTTCCCCGGCAGATGCGGTGCTGATCCAGGAGTTGCTGGAGGATTTTCACCAACTGGGATACCAGGTGGAACCTTTTGGAAAGAATACCTTCGTGATCCAGGGTACTCCTTCAGATATTACAGAGGAAAACCAGAAGGGGTCACTTGAAAAAATAGTGGAGCAGTACAAGCATTTCAATATGGATGGGGGATTTTCCAAAAGGGAGAAACTGCTGCGGTCCATGGCCATCCAAAGAGCGGTCAGGGCAGGAACCCCTCTTTCCCAAAAGGAAATGCAGGTGCTGGTCGAAGACCTGCTGGCATGTGAATCTCCTGCCACCACACCCAACGGGAAACCGGTATTTCTGGAATTCAAAAAAGAAGAGCTGGACAAGATGTTCGGCAGATAGTTCCCAACCCTACCTGCACCCAGGAGCCCGGATATCCTACACGCTGCCAAAAGTCTTTTCGGTCACCTCCATTCTATAGGCAAATATCCTATCCAGCCTGGCGCGGACAAACAGGGATTGTGCGAAGTCCCCGAGCCAACCCAGGGGAAGCCGGTAATGCACCAGGTCCGTCATTTCTACCCCCTGGCCGGTTTCCCTGAAATGGTGCTGGTGATGCCAGAAGGAATAGGGTCCATACCGTTGCTCATCGATAAAGAATTTGCCCGGATCCACCTGGGTAATTTCCGTCATCCAGTAAAGGGGAATGCCGAGAAGGGGCCTGACCCGGTATTCGATAATCTGACCCGGGTACATCCCCTGCCTGGGGCTTTCAGAGAGCACTTCGAAACGGAGTTCCGCAGGAGTGATTACGGAAAGATTTCCCGGATCGGAAAAAAAGTCCCAGACCTGTTCCAGGGTACCGGGAATCTGCTGCACGCGTGTCAACTGGTAAGTTTTGCTCATGGGTGGTTTGTCAGGAAATAACAATTCAAAGTGAGGTTGGTTCACTTTGGCCACCCGGTTCCCCAAACAGGTAATAGCCTATCTTTACGCTATGTCCGCTAAAAATGCCCAGCTTGAAAAATTTAATACCGAATACCAGCGCCTCAATCCCAGGCAAAAGGAAGCCGTAGATCAAATTGAAGGCCCTGTAATGGTGATTGCCGGTCCCGGTACGGGAAAGACCCAAATCCTGTCAGCCCGGATCGGTAAAATATTGCTGGAAACCGACACCCTGCCCCAGCACATCCTGTGTCTCACCTATACCGAGGCCGGGGTCATCGCCATGCGTAAACGAATCCAGGAATTCATAGGTGCTGATGCCTATAAGGTACACATCGCCACCTTCCATGGATTTTGCAACGAAGTAATCCAGGACAACCTGGAACTGTTTGAAAAAAACTTCCTGGATCCGGTTTCAGACCTGCAGCGAATCGAACTGTTTAAAAAGCTCATTGATCAATTTCCCAAAAATCATCCCCTGAAACGGTATCGCGGAGACGTCTATTATGAAATCGGGAACCTGCAAAAACTATTTAGCACGATGAAGCGGGAAGGGTGGACCCCGGAATTCATCAGATCCCATATCGACTCCTACCTCGCCTCCCTGCCCGATCGCGATGAGTTTGTGGCCAAACGGGCCACGGGAAAATTTAAAAAAGGAGACCTCCGTACCGATAAAATTGAACAGGTGGCGGAACGCATGGAAAAACTGCGCGCCGCAGCCGGAGAATTTGAACACTACCAGGAACTGATGAAGCAGCATCATGTCTATGATTTTGACGACATGATCAATTGGGTCATCTCGGCATTTGAAAATAAACCCGAATTGCTGCTTCGTTACCAGGAACAGTTCCTGTACATCCTGGTCGACGAATTCCAGGACACCAGCGGGACCCAGAACCGGCTGGTGCAATTGCTGATCAATTATTGGGATAAGCCCAATGTGTTTGTGGTGGGAGATGATGACCAGAGCATCTTCCGGTTCCAGGGAGCCAATGTCGAAAATATGCTGGCTTTTGCCGACACCTATAGTGAGGACCTGCGAACCGTGGTCCTGACAGACAACTACCGTTCCATCCAGCCTATCCTGGATGTATCCATGAGCCTGATTGAAAAAAATAAAGGCAGGCTGGTGGGCAGGGACCATCTGCAACTTGACAAGAAACTGGTCTCTTCCAATGAACAAATCAATCAGCTCACCCACCTGCCGGTCCTGCACCAGTATAGAACGCGGCGCCAGGAAATGATAGGCATTACCATGGAAGTCCAAAGAATTCTGGGCACAGGGGTGGATCCCCGTAAAATCGGAATTATTTATAAGGAAAACCGGTTTGGAGAAGACCTTTCCCAGTTTTTAAAGCTTCGGCAAATTCCGTATTTCACCAAGCGAAACCTCAATATCCTCCAGGTTCCCTTTACCAGGAAGATCCTTCAGTTGCTCAGGTATCTTTCCCTGGAACATGATACCCCTTACGGAGGAGATGAACTCCTATTTGAAATATTACATTACGACTTTTTTCAAATTCCCCCGATCGAAATTGCCAAACTGAGCATCGAGGTATCCCGGAAGGAATATACCCCGGACAAGACTTCCATGCGAAGACTCCTCAATGAAAAAAGCCGGATGCCTTCACGGGACCTTTTTACTCCAGCTTTGCCGCAAGGAATGAAAATGGCCAGTGAGGCACTGGAGACTCTTATCGGGGAGGTACCCAATGTGACCCTGCAAGGGCTTTTCGAAAGCCTGATTCGCCTCTGCGGCATTTTGCGCTACGTCATGGAAAAAGAAGAAAAGATCTGGCTGTTGCAGGTACTGACCGGTTTGTTTGACTTTATCAAATCTGAAACCCGGCGGGATCCGGATTTGGACCTCCACGGGCTGGTCAGGATTTTCGACCTGATGAAAAGCGAAAATCTCTCCATCCCCCTGGTAGAAACCAGCGGCAATGACCAAGGGGTCAGCCTGCTGACCGCCCATGGTTCCAAGGGGCTCGAATTTGAGTATGTGTTCCTTGCCGGTTGCAACGCACACTTTTGGGAAAAGAAAAGAAAGCCCAGTGAAGGATATAAATTTCCGGACAACCTTTTTTCTTCCGTGCTTTCCTCACCGGATGAAGCCGGGGAGGAAGAACTGCGCAGGCTCTTTTATGTGGCCCTGACCCGGGCCCAACAATATCTGTACCTCTCCTACAGCAATGCTTCTGATGACGGCAAACCACTCGAACCTTCCATGTTCCTGGCGGAAATCCTGGAGCATCATGCACTGAAAACCCAAACCACGGTGATTGACCCGTCGGTGGAGGCTGAATTCCAGATCCTTCAGATTCAAAATGATTTCAGGCCGGAAATCGCCCCATTTGAGCAAGGGCATATTTCCATGCTGCTGGAAAAGTTTGTCATGAATGTGACGGCCCTCAATAATTATCTCAAATGCCCACTGGAATTTTATTTCAGGAACCTGGTCAGAATTCCTACTCCCAAAAATGAGGCTACGGAATTCGGGTCTTCGGTACATTACGCACTGGACCAGCTTTTTAAAAAAATGCAGCAAAATCAGCAAACGTTTCCTCCCCGGGAAGAATTGATCCGGGATTTCAGGTTTTATATGCACCGGCACCGCGAAAGCTTCACCCGGGAACAGTATGACCGAAGGCTCGAATACGGGGAAGAGGTGCTGGGACATTACTATGACCAGTACCATGACAGCTGGAATAAAGTGGTGGTGACCGAAAGGATGATCCGCGGGGTGGTGGTACAGGGAGTTCCCCTGAAAGGAAAACTGGACAAGCTTGAATTCGACGGCAAACAGGTCAATGTCGTCGATTACAAGACCGGGGATCCTGAAAAAGCCAGGGAAAAATTAAATCCGCCAAATGACAAAAATCCCCTGGGCGGAGATTATTGGAGACAGGCCGTTTTTTATAAGATCCTGATTGACCACCATCACCGGGACTGGAACGCCGTGAGCAGCGAATTTGATTTTGTGGAACCCGACAAAAAGAAACAATACCATAAGAACAAGGTCCTTATCCGGCCTGAAGACCTCACCACCGTGACCCAGCAGATCAAAACGGTTTGGGAGAAAATTCAACAGCACGATTTTTATACCGGATGCGGGAAGCCGGATTGCCATTGGTGCGAATTTGTCAAATCCAACCAGATGGC
>JAJXYG010000255.1 GCA_021780705.1 Bacteroidota bacterium | reverse complement strand
GGGGTCCTGCTCATTTTAATCAGCGCATCCCCGCCCAGTAGGTTGCGGACGGCAGCCGTGGCAATGGTGGTCCGGGGCCAGAGGGTGTTGGCCGCAATGCCATATTTTTTCAGTTCGCCGCTGAGTCCCAGGGCGATCATGGTCATGTCGTATTTGCTCAAGGTATAGGCCAGGTGATTGGAGAGCCATTTGCGGTCCGTACTGAGCGGAGGAGACAGGTTCAGCAGGTGGGCATTGGTGGATTGTTTCAGATAGGGGATGCAGGCCTTGCTCACCTGGAAGGTCCCCTTGACATTGATGTCATGCATGAGCCCGTAGGCCTTCATGACCGTATGTTCCGTGTCTGAAAGTGCGATCGCAGAGGCGTTGTTGATGACCAGGTCTATTCCCCCGAATGCAGCGACGGTTTTTTCTACCGCTTCCTGGACCTGCTCCTCAAAACGGATGTCACATTTGAGGGGAAGGGCCTTCCCGCCCGCCGCTTCTATTTCTGCTGCGGCACTGTATATCGTGCCTCCCAGTTTGGGATTTTCCTCGGTCGATTTGGCCAGGATCGCGATCCGGGCCCCTTCCCTGGCCAGGCGCAGTGCAATGGCCTTTCCAATGCCGCGGGAAGCCCCTGTGATCAATGCTGTTTTGTCCCTGAATTCCATAAAAAAAATTATGGAGTCAAGATAAGCTGTTTTCTTCAATCCGGTTCCACCATTTTACCGGGGTGGATCCGGTTACTGGGCGGTGGCGATTTCCTGGACACTGCCGGTACGTTTCAGGGCGCCCCATCCCTGCAGTTCTCCTTTCAGCGCCTTATTGAAGGATTTGATCAGGATATAATACATCAGCTGCCGGTAAATCAGCCGCTGCGGAAACATCCAGATCAGTTTGAAGTGATTTTCCTTTTCATAGGCAAAGGCCAGGGTTGCCCCACCGATATCGATCAGGGTGAATATGAAGTAATACAGGATGATGTGGGGAATACTGGCCACAATGATTCCAAAGGAAGCAGCCAGCAGGCTCAGGACCAGGATGATATCTGCCAGCGGCGCCAGGATGGGAAGCAGCATCTGGTAGATCAGGATATTGGGCATTCCTACCATTCCAAAGTTCCCGTATTTGGGATTGAAGACCGTATTGCGGTGCTTCCAGAAGCACTGCATAACCCCAAAACTCCACCGGAACCGTTGTTTGAGAAACTGGCTGAAGGTCTCCGGTGCCTCCGTGTAGGAGATGGCGCTGGTACAGTTGCGCACGACATATCCCTGAATCAGCAGACGCATGGTCAGGTCGCAGTCTTCGGCCAGGGTATCGGTCGTAAATCCGCCTGCAATCACGACGGCATCCTTGCTGAAGGCGCCAATGGCCCCGGGTACTACCGAAATACAGTTCAGCAGGTCAAAAGCCCTGCGGTCAAAATTCTGGGAAGTAACATATTCGATGCTTTGCCAGCGGGTGATCATATTGACCTCATTGCCGACCTTCACATTTCCGGCTACGGCACCCACGTTTTCATTGTCAAATTTTTTCATCAGTTCGGTCACGGCATCGGTTTTGAGCTGGGTGTCGGCATCGATGCACACCACAAAATCCCCGGCCGATTTCTGGATCCCGAAATTGAGTGCGGAGGCCTTGCCCCCGTTTTGTTTGGTAAAGACCCTGACCTTCTGGTTTTTGCTAAAGCGGCTGTCCACCCGGGTGAAGGTCTCATCCTTGCTTCCATCATCCACGAATATGACTTCAATGCTTGGATAATCCTGGGCCAGGAGGCTTTCCACCGTCCTTGCGGCATTGACTTCCTCATTATAGGCGGGCACCACGATACTTACCAAAGGCCACTGACTCTTGTCCGGCCCCATCAGGTAGGTATAGACGGATTTTTTTTCTGCAGATTCCCTTCTTTTCTGGATGCTGGCCAGGATCGCCATCAAAACAATCCTTCCCACTGAAAGAAGGATCCCGATCAAAAACAGGGCAAAAATGATATTGGTACCCCAGTATACGGATTCAGCCAGAAAGAAGTTGAACTTGCGAATCCAGTTGTCCCGGTTGGAGGCTACCAGGGGCATGACCTCATCACGGGTTTTGCCCATGAGATTGGCTACGGTGGTAAATACATACCCCTTACTCTTGAAATAATCAATGATTCGGGGAAGTGCTTCCACGGTGGACTTGCGCGTCTCCCCACCGGCGTCATGAAGCAGGATGATGCTGGCATTGGTCTCTTTTTGCAGCCTTACCACCCGGTTGAATATCGTGTCGGCACTCACCCCCTTGGCCCAGTCATTGGGATCAATGCTCTCGTTGACAGTGAGGTAATTTTCACTTCGGCTGCGTTCAATAGGTTCCAGTTCCTCGTAAGTTTCAGGCTGGGAGTCCGCATTGTAGGGGGCCCGGAAAAGAATGGTGGAATGCCCGGTGATGCTTTCGATCAGCAACCGGGTGAGCTTCATTTCCACGGCGGCACGCTGCGGGCTCATTTCGGCAATATTGTGGTGGGTGAAGGTGTGGTTGCCGATCTCAAATCCGTCCTTGAATTCCCTTTGAAGCAAAGGGATATTCTGCTCGGCATTGATTCCCACTACAAAGAAAGCGGCCGGAACCTTTTCCCGTTCCAGGATGTCCAGAATCTTGGGTGTCCACTCTGCGCTGGGTCCGTCGTCAAAGGTAAGGATGAGCTTGTGACCCCTGCCTTCTGTCGTATCTTCTGCAAATTTCCGGATGACATATCCGGACGGCAGTTGCAGGTAATGCTGCTCTGCTATCAGCATCTCGGAGGAATCAATTTCAAATTGAATCTTTCCCGGCTGGGGGGCATAGAGAATATCCAGCACTTCCCCTTCACCCAGGAACCCTACGCTGTTATGGACCACCGGGATGGTGGTAAGAGAATCAAAATTAAAAGGATGCTCCTGAAGGGAAGCATTGCTGAGATTGCGGCTGTAGAATTTCCACATCCGCTGGTCCTCACTACCCAGTCTCCACAAGGCGGTGCCGGCGGTAGGATATTCATCGCTGAATCTCAGGATGTTGAAGGTAGTGGCGGCATCGGTAAACCACACTTCGTGCTGGACGGTATCCACCTCATCATTGGTCGAAAGATCG
>JAJXYG010000001.1 GCA_021780705.1 Bacteroidota bacterium | reverse complement strand
CAAAATGGGGTGGTCCTTGATATTATCCAGTTCAAAGACAATGAAGGGTTCATTCAGCAAGTCGAGATTTTCGGTGGCGTTCAGCAAATAGTCATATTCCCCGCCTTTATAGTAGGGCCTGAGGACATAGAGGAAATTGGCTATGTCAAAATCCTTATCCTTGACCCTATCGGCCTGTAATACCTGCGCAAAATCATCTTTGAGAAATTCGTAGAAACGGTCGAAGCAGGGAAAGACTCCCGATTGCTCTTGCTGGTCAAAATATAATTGCAGGGCGTTGCTCAGGGCCACATATTCACTTCGTGTATATCCTTCGTGGTCTTTTTTCCAGAGGGCCAGCAGGAGGGTCTTGATACTTTCCTTTCTTTCTGTGTCCAGGTGATCTGCCGGCGTGAGGTAGAATGGATTGAAGCGAATCGGATTTTTTTCATCATAGGTAAAATAATAGCCCCCTACCAGTTCACAGAGTCCCTTGTAGGAATGCCCGACATCAACCAGCACCACATGAGTCCCCTGTTCAAAATAGCTGCGTACCATATGGTTGGTGAAGAAGGATTTACCGCTTCCGCTGGGTCCCAGAATGAACTTATTCCGGTTGGTACAGATCCCGGATTTCACCGGTTCATCAGAGAGGTCTACCTGGACGGGGCAGCCGCAGAGGCGGTCCCCAAGACGGATTCCGAATCCGGGACCACCGCTTGGGGAGGAGGTTTCCAGGTTGAGAAAACAGCAGGCCTGCTCGGCAAAGGTGTCAAAGGTTTCATTCATCGGGAAATCCGCCTCATTTCCTGGCAGGCCGGCCCAATAGATCTGTGGCGCACCATCCACTTCGTGTTTGGGTACAGCATCTATTTGGGCCATAGCCGCACTTACCAGGTTTTTCAGGTGTTTTGATTCATGGCAACGGTCGGTCCATACCATAATATTAAAATGTGATTTCACAGGTAGCCTATGGTTGGATAGGGTTTCATTCAAAAAATCATTGGTCGCATCCCGGGCGATGGTATTTTCTCTTGAATGGGCACTCAGGCTTTGAAGGCGAAGCTTTTTGCTTTCCAGTTTCTGAATCATCCGCTGGGGATCCTCCAGGAAGAGATACTGGTTATATACATGATTACAGGAAAGCAGCAGACCCAGGTGAGAAGCAAATCCAATGGAAAATTTAGTCCGGTCGGTGGAGTACTTGTCATAATGGATGCGGGAGCCACATAGTGCAGGAAGGTTTGCCGCGTCCGACAAGGTGAATATTTCCACCTGGTAATTTCCGATATGGAAACCCGGCTTAAATGAAATATCCCTGATTACCGGGGTTTCTCCTTCGCTGAGGAAACAATACTTTTCGATTATGCCGGCATGACCCGGATGGCTGGTTAATTCGGATTCCGGGATTCTGTTAAAGCGTATATGGCCCGTATCCTCCAGAATTCTTTGAAATTGCCCGCAACTGTCCAGGAAGTCCTGAAGGGGCCCCTCCTTTAGAATTTGATCCGGAACGACCGATTTTCGAAGCAGATTGGAAAACAGGGAGGTGGCGGGTTTTCTCCCTTCTGGCTTTTTGGTCAGAAATATTCGGCAAAAATGATGCAGGTAGGGTCTTTCATTGAAGAAGTATTCACTGCTCCTGGAAAGGAACCCCTCACCTGCCTTCTCAAAATCTGCAGGGTAACCTGACTCCAAAAACCAGTCCTGTTTATGAAAAATGGTATGGATGGGTAATACCCGGATGGCCCTGATCCATGCCTGGTGAAAATCTTCATAGTCCTTTTCTGAAAGGGAAAATATCTCAGGCAAATCCACCTGAAGCGCAATGGTGATATCCCCCTGTTTGGATACAATAGCATCCCTTTCCACCGCCATGATCGGCAGCAGGTCCTCCAGTTCTTTTTCCATATTAGTCCTTCTTAAATGGGTGTTCAAACATCCTTCTGCTGTGTGCCCTTAGCAGACCTGGAATTCCCTTGCAGGCAATTCTTTTCATCATCCCATGGGGTCCGTAATTCCGGCTGAGATAATAGATATAGAGAAACAAGGCAGTTCCCAGCGTCAAAATCAGTCCCAGGCATATAAAAGGGTTTATGCCACAGATATAAAGTATCGCAAATACAAGCAAGAGCAGTAACAACCCTCCTGCCAGGTAGACAATATATTGTGCTTTCAAGCCGCGAAATTCTATGGGCTTGTTGATGGCTTTATTGATTTTATATACGCTGGTACTCATACTCCAAAAAATGATTTGATGACCGTGGCCACTACGACCAGGAATACACAGCTGCCAAACCAGGCGGCAGCCACTTTTCCCGTATCGTGATCACCGGAGTTCCATTTATTATACACCTTAACAGCCCCGATCAGCCCCACAATGGCGCCTACTGCATACATAAGGCTCGTTCCGGAGGCGAAGTAGCTTCGAACCTGGGTATTGGCCTGCTCGATTCCCGCATTGCCGTCCTGGCATAACCCGGGAAATCCGGTGATTATTAACAGACAAAGCCAGGAAATGGCCAGGCGGTACCTGCGGTTTTTTTTTAATGTCGACTGTTTCATATGGCTAATTTTTTAGTGTCGTGAGTAGTAAGGTTCACCCCACCCCCCCTGCGGGGGAGGGTGGGCAAGTGAACCCTGGCTCCACCTCCTCAAAACCAAACTTTGTTCAAATCATCTTCATTTAACAGGATGGAGCATTTATTTTCACTTTCCGAGACAATGAAGGCATTGATAATTTCACGAAAGCCCGGTTCGTCTCTCTGATGGTACTTTTTAAGTCTGGATTTTAATTCGAACAGCAATTCCTTCTGGCTTACCCCACCGGAGAATATCGGTTCAATTTCCTTTATGACCCTGGAGGCATTTTCAGCAGAGAATCCGGAATCCTTTTTTCTGACGGGATGGGTTTTGCGCTTCGTGTCCGGTTTTTGCAAAAAGGGAATCCTGGATTTCAGGTAGAGGGCACAAAGAATCGAATAATAGAAAAGTATGATTAGGCTGATGATATAAAAATATTCCCGCCATGATATCCCGTGACACATATACTGAATTTTTTGGGTCATCTGATTCATTCATAATGACCTTACAAAAATCCATTCAGGAATATGGATACG
>JAJXYG010000370.1 GCA_021780705.1 Bacteroidota bacterium | reverse complement strand
ATATGGGTAACCATCAACCCCTTGTTCAATTGCTTGATGTAGGCAAATAATCCGATACAGCACATCAACACAAGGGCGGCAATCCATACTTTCCCCCTGATGCCAAACTTCTGAGGCAGTAAATCATTTTTGATTTTTTCAGGATCGAGTTGTTGTAAATTTTCCACGGTAGTAGTTTAAGATTTTTTATCGAGGGGATCGATATTCTGAAGACCCTCTTCAAATTTGAAATTTCGGTCTACGGGAGGCAGATAATATACACTGGGTTTGGTGCCCAGGTCTTCCATCAGCCGGTATCCGGCCTTGTCTCTTACCAGGTCGCTGAAACGGAAGGTTTCAGAGCCATTGGTCACACTGTCCTCATTGAGATCTCCGAAGAAGTATACCCCATTGGGGCATGCGGATACGCAGTGTGGCAACATTCCCATCCGGGTCATGTCCGGGCAGAAATCACATTTTCCCACGGTACCTCTTTTCTGGGGTACGCTGGTCTCAGGATTGTAGGGCTGGTCCGCAATGTCTGCCGGAAGATCGGGGGCTCCCCAGTTGAATACCCTGGTGGAGTAGGGGCAGGCAGCCATGCAGAAGCGGCAACCGATACATCTTTCATTATCAATCAGGACTATTCCATCCTGCCTTTTGAAGGTGGCGCCAACCGGGCAGACCTTGACGCAAGGTGGTTCATCGCAATGCATGCAGGTGGTAGGCTGCCAGTAGGGAGCCTCTTTCTGTGCATCATGCATGGGATAGACCTTGATCCAGTTTTGTCCCTGCTGAAGGTGGTGGGCATGGTTACAGGCCTGCTGGCAACGTTGCAGGTTTTTGCATCGCGACAGGTCGATTACCATTACAAATTTTTTACCAGGAATCCCCTTCCTGGCTTCCTCATTGGTGACGGAGGGCATTTCAGGAACGGGTTTCAGGAAGGCCTTGTCCACTTCTATGATTTCACCGTCCACGGAAAGAAGTTTGACCTTCTCACCGGATTCCGCTACGTCACTGTCGGGTTGGAAAGGCGATTTTTTTGAATTACAGGCTACTGCCAGTGTAGTCAGCAGGCCGGCAGCCAGGAATTCTCTTCGTGAATTTTCACTACTCATTTTATGTGCATTTTAGTGACTTGAATTATTTGCGTATCCAATTTTGAAGTTCCTTGTTGGTGATCTTCTTTTTCTTGGAAGTAAGGCCGGCAATTTCCACTTCTACCAGGCGGCCATCCTGGGAAAGCATCTTCACGGTTTTACCGGTACGGACCTTTTTCCCGGAGCGGGGGGTAAGGAACCGGAAGGCAGAAAATACTGCGGCAGTAGCAACACCCAGCTGGATGAAGCGCCGTCTGCTTGGGTTTTTGTTTTCACTATTCATAGTGTGCTATTTTGTTTGGTTTTAAAAAGCAGACACAAGGTACCCTGCGGGGGTATCGATAGCAATGTGAATTATCATACCTGTCAATGATGTTAATCAATTTGGACACTGCTTGTGGTCAAGATTTTGCCCTGGGGCGCCGTTGTAATGCAAACCTGTATTGGATTTTGAAAAATGCGTTTCAGGGCAGGTTCAGATCTTTCTTAATGATGAGTGGTTTTTAATGAGGATGTATGACCTAGGCAGTCAACCTGCCTCAAGGATAAGGGGGTTGTCAAATAAGCGCAATCTAACTGCGTGTGGAATTGACAGTGAGTAGGGGGGTAAAAGGGATATTGCACAAAAAAAGGAATTAATGGAGAGGGTCAGCAGGCTCCCCATTGATTCCGTGAACGGTTTTTCTTGGTTTGGATTAAAGCAATTATTTCAGCGTGCGGATATAATCCACCAGGCTCCAGATGTCTTGGGCATCCGGAATTTTCTTCTTGAAGCTGGGCATGTCACCTCTTCCTTCAGAAATTTTATAGAAGAGGGAACCGTCTGGCTGACTTTGTTCCTGGGCATTGGAAAAATCCCCGGGATCGGTATTTAACTGGGCAGCTTTTGGACCATCGCCCTTGCCCTTGGTTCCGTGGCAGGATTTGCAATGCATACCCCAAAGGGATTTGGCATCTGAAAGTGCATCGGAATTGGAGGGGACGGGGTTTTTCATTTTTAAGTAGTTAGCGGGGGCGACCCATGGCTTCTTCGGCTGGTCGTTCAGGACTTTAAAACTAAAAAGTGAGAAGCCCAGGGTAACTGTCAGTAAGACGAGTATTCTTTTCATTGTATTCAATTTTTTTTAAGTGATTATTCTTATCTGAATGACTTTTCGGAGATAAAGGTATTCACAATGAAACAGGATCCTATTGTAATTGCGCATACCCTCACATGATTTTTATCATTTTACCAGGTGACCGTGATTGGGTAACGCTATCCCCATCTATGAACTACTTGCCTGAGATATAATCACTTACGGCCTTTGCCTGCCACATAGTAAAACATCACCGTCAGAATCAAGGCAGATAGGTTTAACAGGATGCTCAACCCATAGATATTCATGTCATTATGGATCATGGGCATATTATCCGAAGAGCCCACCTTACCCATTATGTCCCACACCAAAATCCCCAGGAATACCAGGCTGTGTAGAAAGGAAATAATTCTTTTTCCGGCGATTACCGGCCACCAGTTAAGTACGGACAGAAGGCCCCAGGCGGCGAGGTAGGGCTGAAGGAAAAGATAGTTGCCTCCATTTCCTGAATAGTGGCTATAGGCATACTTAAGTTGTAAACCCACAAAAAGGGTGCCGATGAAAGCATAGGCGTAGGGGAGTAATTTCCGTAGTGACCATTTGAAGCTCCCTGGCTCCGGATTTTTACCTGCAACGACCACCACCGCCAAATAGATCAGCGGGTATCCCGAAAAGAAGGCAATTATTTCCAGGATTCTGAGATATGAAAAGAAACTGGATTCCATATTAATGTAAGGTGCTAGATAAGTTTGTGCGTGAATACCTGGGTGCCATCACATCCAAAATGAAAAATCCAGGGGGGAGAAGGTTCCTGAAAATCCATTCTAATCCGAAGAGTGAGTCATTTTTTAGAAACCCTTTTCATAAAAAGAATTTCTGTATGGAGCGGCAAAAGGGATTCGAACCCTCGGCCCTTAGCTTGGGAAGCTAATGCTCTACCAACT
>JAJXYG010000268.1 GCA_021780705.1 Bacteroidota bacterium | reverse complement strand
ACCTGGTCAACGCGCCCGCTCTTCCACCCTCACCCGTATCCTGGATTACAGGAGACCTGCACCTGGAGAATTTTGGCTCCTACCGCGGCAACAACCAACTCGTGTATTTTGATGTAAATGATTTTGATGAATCCCTTAGTGCCCCTATCCTATGGGATGTGGTGAGGATGACAACCAGCATCCTGATTGCCTTTGATATGATGAAAATCCGCTCCAGGAAGGCAGAGATTGCGCTCAAAAAATATCTTTCAGCCTTCGTCGAGGTGCTTTCTCAGGGAAAAGCAATCTATCTGGAGCCAGAGACCGCCAGCGGCCTAATGAAACAATTCCTGGTTACCGCGGCTAGTAAAAGAAATAAAGCTTCGATTGCTGCCCATACCAGGACTGAGAAGGGAAAGATCAAACTCAATGTAAATCAAAAGGAGCTGAAGCTGAAGAGTAGCTTAAAAAAAGAACTCATGGGGCACTTCAGCCTCTGGTTGCAGGAGAATACCGAATTAAAAAACCGGTATAAGGTAGTTGATGCCGGTTTTCGCGTGGCAGGCACAGGCAGTATTGGACTGGACCGCTATCTGTTTCTTTGTCAAAAAATAAATGATCGAAGCAAGAATTTGCTCATCGAAATGAAAGAAGCAGGCGCATCCTGCCTTCTTCCTTTTCAATCCCTGCCTCAGGTGGGGTGGAACACCGAGGCTCAAAGGATTATTACCATTCAGAAAATGATGCAAAATGTCTCTCCTGCCCTGTTAAGCGAGCATCAATATGAGGGTCGGGCTTATGTAGTCCAGGAAATGCAGCCGGTCAAGGACCGGATCAATTTTCAATTGATTGAAGATGATTTCAAAAGCGTATTGAGCATCCTGGCTGACATGGCCATGGTATCTGCTTCATCCTACCTGGAAAGCAGTGGCAGGTATGGTTCCGCCACTGCAGATGCGTTAATGGCCTTTGCACGCACCCCCGGATGGCAGGAATCCATTTTTACTTTCTCCCTCATGCTGGCAAAAAAAACCCAGGATGACTTCGAGGCGTTCAAAGGCGATTACCGGAGCGGAAATATCCATTGACTTTGGAATCCCAGATGGCTGATCGCCTTAAACGTCGGTTCCACAATTCCCAAAGCATGAAGCCTGTAACCATGCATTAAAGCGTGTGATACCCGGCCCTCAACTGAAATCATTCATGTAAAACCGTATGGCAACCTCCTCGGTAAGATCAGGTAGGACCGATCATCTTTTATAACATTTAGTTAACTTAAATTGATTCAATTTTGCAACACAGTTTCATTTTCCTAAAGCCTGTTTTTATTAGGAGGAAGTTTTTGAAAATGAAGAATGAAGATGCATTCACTATTTAAGAGATCACTATTCCTCAAGCACCTCAGCGCTGGTTTTCTACTGGTTATATTTTCTTTGGCCATCACTCCCAAGAGTACCCTTCACCAATGGTTTGCCAATCACAAGGATAGTACTGCCAGGATTCCGGGCGGAAAATCTACCCAGTATACCAAGGCAGGTATCATCTGCCATTGCCAGAATCTGGTTGCGGAATCACACTTTTTAGAAGGTTCATCCGCTGCGCTTCCCCTGGTAGCCAGTGTAAGGAATGAATACCAGGAAGCATTTTGTGATTTTATCACCATTACCCCTACCACCCAATACCTACGGGGTCCCCCCTCTCTTTAAGACTGATGATTTGTGTGCAACAAGGAAACTTTCCTTTTTGCGTTTGTCTGGTGACTTTTCCTAAATCTTAATTATTGAATAGATGAAATTTTTTATAAGAATTTGCGTGGGGGTAGTGTATTTGTTAGTTGCCGTACCGACAATGGCTCAAAATCGGTATACCAAACCACTGATTACCACGGTCACCTTATCCGGTAAGGTAATTGCGGCTGCGAGCGGTGCGCCCCTTGCCGGAGCCAGTATATTTATTCCCGACCTCGGATTGGGCACGACCTCTGATACTTCTGGACATTTTAGGTTGAAAGACATCCCGGTAGGCACCTACCTGGTCCAGGTGGGGTATGTGGGATACAAGGATTTTTCTCAAAAGATGCAACTTACCCGTAACGCAGTACTCAATGTCTCTATGGAAATTTCCATAACCGAAGAAAATGAAATTGTGGTTACCGGCACCTCTAAAGCCACCACCATCCGAAGGAGCCCAATTCCCATTGTAGCTATTGACAAGCAGTACCTGCAGCAAAATCTGAGCACCAATATCATTGATGCCATTGCTAAAGTACCGGGGATTAGCGCCGTGACCACTGGCCCCAATGTCTCCAAGCCCTTTATCCGGGGTTTAGGATATAACCGGATACTGACCCTCTTTGATGGTATCCGCCAGGAAGGTCAGCAATGGGGAGATGAACATGGCATTGAAGTGGACCAGAATACGGTGGACAAAGTGGAGGTGGTAAAGGGCCCTGCCAGCCTGATCTATGGATCCGATGCAGTGGCAGGGGTGGTCAACCTCTTGCCGGCAAAACCTCCTCATGAAGGAAAAACCATTGGCAATATATCCACCGAGTATCAATCCAATAACGGCCTTTTTGCCGGATCAGCCATGGCCGCTGGCAATAAAAATAATATTACCTGGATGGGAAGGGCGTCCATCAAAGAAGCCACGAACTACCGCAATAAAATTGACGGAAGGGTTTATAACACCGGCTTCCAGGAATACGACCTTAGTGGCTCTGCCGGTATCACCCGCGATTGGGGCTACTCCCACCTGGGCATCGCCTCATACAATGATCTCCAGGAAATCCCCGATGGAAGCAGGGATTCGGTAACCAGGAGATTTACCAAGCAGGTCAGCGAGGCCGATACCTTTCGCCCCATAGTCTCCAACCAGGAATTAAGGTCCTACAAGATGTCCCCGCTGCATCAGCATGTGCAACACTACCGGATCTACAGTTCCAACAGCTTCGACCTGGGAAGATCCAGGTTGGCGGTAGACCTGGCCTTTGAAAAAAGTGCACGAAAAGAATTCAGCCACCCTGCTGTGGCAGTACCCGGGCTCGACCTGACCCTAAATTCCTACATTTATGACTTCAAATATTATTTTCCTGAAGAAAATGGCTGGAGCGTGACCACCGGTATCAATG
>JAJXYG010000077.1 GCA_021780705.1 Bacteroidota bacterium | reverse complement strand
GGTCCTGGCAGGCCAGCCACTGGCAGAGGTCATTGTAATCCCCATGGGCACTCATGCTGCGGATCTCCCCAATTTCCGCATTGACTTCATGTTCCTGCCCGAATATGTGGACTTCGCGGGGATGCTCCCGCAACCTGCCCCCCAGGGAATGAGGTTCACAATAGCCGGAGAAGACGATGGCATTGCGGCTGTTTTCAATATTGTTGCTGATGTGGTGTTTGACCCGGCCCGCATCTGCCATCCCGCTGGCGGAAATAATCACACAGGGTTCATTGAGGTAGTTGAGCATTTTACTTTCCTCCACACTCTGGATAAATTTCAGACCCTTGAAATCAAAGGGATCCTGGTCGCTTTGCAGGATTTTCTGTATCCTGCTATTAAAGTACTGGGGATAGCTCTTGATTACCTGGGTGGCTTCCTGGCTTAAGGGACTGTCCACAAAATATTTGATGGGAGGTAGTCTCTTTTCCAGTTCCAGCTGGTTGAGGGCAAACAGGATCTCCTGGGTGCGGCCGACGCTGAAGGCAGGAATGATCAGCTTTCCTTTTTTCTGAAGGCAGGTTTTGGTGATCCACTGCAGCAATGCTTCTGAGGTATTGGTGACCTGGTCATGCAGTTTGTTGCCATAGGTGGATTCCATAATAATATAATCCGCCTGCGGGAATTCAGCAGGTGAACGCAGGATGACATCCCGGTACCTTCCCACATCCCCTGAAAAGGTAAGATGGGTGACCTTTCCATCTTCGGTGATTTTCAAATGCACCGTAGCGCTCCCGATAATATGTCCTGCATCCAGGTACATAAACTCGACACTGTCATCAATTTTATGCCACTGGCCATATTCTACCACATTAAAAAAACTCACTGCCCGCTTGGCATCCTCCATGGTATACAGCGGTAACAGGTAAGGCCGGCCCTGGGCCGCCCTTACCTTATTTTCATATTTAAGGTCATTTTCCTGGATCCCCGCACTGTCTTCCATCAGGATCGCCGACAGGTCCTTGGTGGCCGGGGTGGAAAAAACCTTTCCGTTAAACCCTTCCTTGATGAGTTTGGGAATCAGCCCGCAATGGTCTACGTGGGCATGCGATAAAATGAGGTAATTGACTTCAGAAGGAGTAAATCCAAAATCCCGGTTGAATTCATCAGTGGCCTTTCCCAGGCCCTGGAACATTCCGCAATCCAGCAAATATTTATTTCCATTCTTTAAGGTCAGCAGGTGCTTGGATCCGGTTACGGTCCTGGCGGCACCATGAAAGGCAATCTTCATCCTGATTTCAGTATTGGTTTAGAAGATGAAGTTACACAATCAATGACCAATTATCCGGGATTTACCGGAGATTTTGCCTTCAGAGACCAATGAAAGGTAAATACCGCTACGGTGATCCCCTCCTGGTTCTTCCCTTCGGCGCGGGCGGTAAAACTCACGGGTTGGCCTGTACCAACAGTCTGGTCCACCGCCCGGGTGATTTCCTCTCCCTGAAGGCAGGTGAATTGAATTTTACCGGTGGCCTTTTTGTAGAATTCCGCCTCCATTTTCACTACGAGCATGGATACCGAAGGTTTTCTGCCAAACACATTGCTCAATACGAGCGCTCCCGAACTGAGTTCTGCTGCCATGGCAAGGCTCGCAAAATAAATAGACCGGAAGGGGTTTTGGGTCAGCCATTTGAACCTCACCCGGGTGGTGCAATGTTGCTCGTCAATCTCCAAAATCCGGACCCCGGAAAAATAGGCAGCCGGCAATTTTTTCATCAAATACAACCTGAATTGAAAGGGGTGTCGGGCGACTTTAAAAAATTGGGCCTGGTGGGGGGTCATTCACATATTGTTTGGGAATTCAATTTAGGGAAAATTAGCCACCGCTCGACACAATAATTACGACCTATTTGTCCAGTCATTTATGGGCGGGTACAATGGGGCTTTGGCTCCCCATAAATTTAGGCCGAATACAAAAACTTTAAATATTGCGAATATAATCGCAAAATTCATATTAAATCTGCGAATTCAATCGCAAAATTCATCAAATAGCGGCAAGGATACCCTGGCAGCTTGCTGCGGGGTAGTTTATTTCCAAAAAAGCCCGCAGAGACCTATGCTTACTTTCCTGACAACCTGCTTGAAATACAATAATCCCCACACCGTTCAGGCTTCCGGGCCTGAAAAGGCAGCATCCAAACAAAATGTAATACTAAAACCTGGAAAAATTTTAGACAGCGAAGAACCCTTCTCCCACAAGCTCAGGCAATGTTTTTATAGGACTCCAATTGGGAATTGACTTTTTTCAGGAGCATCGACACATCAAAGGGCTTGGCGATAAAGTCATCTGCGCCATAATCCGTGATGGAATTGGCGGCCCCGGGGTGGGCAGAAAACATGATTACCGGGATATGGCTGGTTTGCTTGCCCGATTTGAGCTGCCGGCAGATATTGCGGCCATCAAAACCTGAAATCAGGACATCCAGCAAAACCAGGTCCGGTTGAAAGGACTGGGCTTTGGAAATTACATGATCCCCATGGGAAGCTACTTCCACTGTAAACCCCTTCATGGTCAACAACATTTCCACTACTGACAAAATATCAAGGTCATCATCGACCACCAGAATCTTAGACATAGTCACACAAAATTTCTCTCAATCAAGACTGAGAAGGTTTTTTATAAATTCCGTTCCGGGGGTACAGGTTAAAGCTTAGTTAAACAAGCTGCAAAAAATTGCAATCGTATTGCCCTGGAAAGGCGCCAGGGAAAATTCCACAAACCTTCCCGCAATCATCGTACTATTAATTCCGCTGAATCAATCGATTAGGAGGGTGTGCAAGGTAGCTTCACTTTCCAAATATGGTGTATCAAAATTTGTTCCGAAAAAATACCCCACACACCCATTACCCAATTGCGGTTTTATTACCGGGACAACTTCTTACGCAGATTTTGGTCTATGGCTTCCAGGAACTCTTCGGTATACAAATAATCGGTTCCGTGGGAAAGCTTGCTGCCACTGATACACAGGGCAAGATCCTTGGTCATCTTGCCACTCTCCACTGTTTCAATACAAACACTTTCCAGGGCCTGGGCGAACTGGATCAGCGCATCGTTTCCATCCAGTTTCCCCCTGAAG
>JAJXYG010000136.1 GCA_021780705.1 Bacteroidota bacterium | reverse complement strand
GGACGTCGCGAGCAGCTTGCAAACGAAGAGCAGCGACAGCAGCCAGACGACGCCCATCTGGTCGCGCAGGATCGCTTGGATCGTCGCATAGCCGACGCCCTCGACCTAGTAGTGACACAATCCGCGCTGCAGAGCGTAAATCAGGATGACGACCAGCAGTGAAATAAATCCAAACATGATATCTAACAAAGGGTTCATCTAAAGGATTTCAATGGGGTTTGGGTGATTCAAATAGTTCAAATTATTTTAAGCATGCACTGAAAGGGGGAGATACCGTTTCACCCTCATAGACAATTCATTAGGGCTAAAAGGCTTGGTGATAAAATCATCGGCACCCAACTGAAAGGCCTCCAACACCACATTTTCCTGCCCCATGGAGGATAACACGATAATGGGTATCTTCCTATCCTTCATCTTTTTTACCGCTCCGATTATTTCCAGTCCTGAATAGTAAGGCATCATGATGTCGGTAATGATGAGATCCGGAGCCGATTTTTCCAGTTGATCAATTGCCTGCTTGCCGTCCTGACAAACGATTACTTCATACCCGTCCTTTTTCAAACGAAATTCGATGGTCTTGGACATGATCATTTCATCTTCGGCTACTAAAATTTTCATGAGTTTATGTTTTTGATTGTGATCCGGCGGTAACCAGCATTTTTGCTTTTACAGATTCCAGTTTTTCCTCCAAAGGGGCCACCAGTTTATTGAATTCTTCCTTGGCCCGAATGGAAAGCGGAATGAGCAAATCATCTCGGTGTTGATGGGCATACTCTTCCAGGTTGATGAGCACGGCAAGTAACCCTTTGGCTTTAAAAATTCCCGAACTGCTCTTTAATTTATGGGCGATTTTATATACCTCTTCACTTTTATGGGTGGTAGCTGCCACCAGCATTTTATCCAACTCCTCCGGCAGGCTCTTTAAGAATATGGAAATGATTTCAAAAAGATATTCTTCATCCCCCATTTCCTCAAGCTGGGTGAGATCAAAAAGATGGGTACCTGCTACCATCTTCCCGTATTGGTGCACTTCAGCATTATTAGGTACCGGGTCTGCCGGCCTGTCCTTAAGAATCCGGGCTATACTCTCATATAGCTGTGGAAAATTGAATGGCTTGGAGAGATAATCATTCATACCAATTTCCAGGCATTTCGCCTTTTCACCTTTTAACGCAGAAGCCGTCATGGCAATAGCCGGAATGGAAAGCTGCATCACTTTGCGGATATAATGGGTAGCCTGGTACCCGTCCATTTCCGGCATTTGAAGGTCCATAATCATTAAATCGAATGCCGTATCATTTCGCAACACATTGATGGCTTCTAGTCCATTGCCTACCACGACCACTTCACCTCCGACCCGCTCCAACACTTTCCTGATAACTTTTTGGTTGATGTCATTGTCCTCCGCCACCAGGATTCTGCGCCCCTTGAGCAGGGTTTTGGGTCCCTTGGAAGGTATCATCAGGTCTTTTCTTCCGACAGGGGCCTTACTTAAATGAAAGGGAATATTTATGATGAAGGTGGAACCCACATTCACTTCACTCTCCACAGAAATGGTACCTCCCTGGAGTTCGATCAATTGCTTGGTAATGGTCAGCCCGAGACCGGAACCTCCATATTTTCTGGAAGTCTCGGCACTTGCCTGGGTAAAACTGTCAAATATCTCGCTCAGCTTGTCCGACGGAATCCCTATTCCGGTATCAGAAATCCTTATTTGCAGGGTTATAGCCCCTCCCTTTCGTTCCAGGGTCATGATCCTAACATTTATTCCACCCGTATGGGTGAATTTGATCGCATTGCCTATAATATTGATCAGCACCTGGTTGAGACGGAAAGGATCCCCATTGAGACTCGTGGGCACATCTTTGTCAATGAAGATCCCCAGTTTAAGCCCTTTTTCAAGTAGAATATTTCTGAATACCGCCTTCATATTTTCAATTACCTCATTGAAATCAAAATCAATTTTTTCAATGGTGAGTTTCCCGGATTTGATTTTTGAAAAATCAAGGATGTCATTGATGATGACAATGAGGTTTTCGGCTGACTTCTTTATGGAAAAGGCAAAATCCCGCTGATCTTCATTTAGCGGGGTTTCTAACAGGAGGTCCGTCATTCCCTGAATTCCATTCATCGGGGTTCGGATTTCATGGCTCATATTGGCCAGAAACTGCTCCTGGAGTTTCTTGGCATTTTCTGCAATCCTTTTTGCCTCCTTCAATTCCTCTCTTTGTTTGACCCGATCGGAAATATCAGTGGCAATTCCGCTGATCCCATAAATCTCATTTCTGGCATTAAATAGCGGAAACTTCACAATCAACAAGTGATGCACCCCGTCCGGAAATTCCAGTATTTCTTCAATTTCCACCGGCTTTCCGGAGTTGATAACCTGGTCATCGGTGCTTTTGTAGTATTTGGCTTTGGCGTGGTCGACAAAGTCGAAATCCGTTTTACCGATGATTTTCCGGTCGCCGATATTCAGGACCTGTTTGAACTGCCTGTTGGCAATCAGATACCTTCCTTCGAGGTCTTTTACATAGATCAGGGAGGTGGTATTGTCCAGTATGGACTGAAGACGTTCCTGGTTTTGTACCAACTCCACTTCATATTTTCTGAGTACATCCTCCATTTGCCTGCGTTCAGTAATGTCCTTGATGATGCATTGAAAACCGATAGCCACATTATCTTCCATGATCAGGACCGCCGACTGCTCTACCCATTTCAAATCGCCGTATTTGGTCCGTATGGAAAATTCCAGGACGGTTTCACGGATCAGATTCCGGTATTGCTGGATGTACTTATCCCGTATAATATCGAGCCATTCAATATCAATGATTTCGGAGAAATTGGTGCCCACCAGCTCTTCCAGGTTGTACTCAGTGAGTTCCACCGCCTTGCTGCTGGCAAAGGTGATGTCCCCGTTCAGCGTGGTAGTATACATCACAATTCCTGCATTCTCAATGAGGTTTCGGTATTTCAGTTCATTGGCCAGCAGGTTGTTTCTGGCTCTGTTCCCGGATTTCCGGTCCTTTTCAAGGAGGGAAAGCAATCCAAAAATAATGGCAAAGGAGACCACCGCTTCGGCCATGGCAAAAACCGTATTGTCAAACCGTAATACTTTATTG
>JAJXYG010000294.1 GCA_021780705.1 Bacteroidota bacterium | reverse complement strand
CCGACGTTGGGGCGGCCGGTAATAGCGATTGTGTATGACACTAGTTTGACAGATTTGAGTTTGTTGCGATCCTTTTTAATTCCCAATACCCCTGCTTGTCCTTTCCAGGGTCACTTTTGCCGGGTATCCGCATCCTAAAATAGTGTCTGTCTTCCTTAAGGAAACAGGCATCAAAGGTATCGCTTAAGATTTTGTGAGGTGAACTTTTAATTTTGTCAAATCCTCAAAAAAAGCAGGATAGGATTTGTTGACTGCTTCTGCCTCCCGGATGGTGGTATTCCCCTTTGCCTTAAGGGCAGCTACTGCACATGCCATGGCAATCCGGTGGTCATTGTGAGAGGTTACCTTTGCACCATGCACCTGATGACCACCCTTTATCTGCATCAGGTCATTATCCAGGTGGATATCCACGTGCATTTTCCCAAACTCCTCCTGGAGGGTCATTGCACGATCGCTTTCCTTGTGAAGCAATCTCTTGACCCCTTTAATGGTGGTGGTTCCCTGGCAATATGCGGCAAGGGCCACCAGGGGAGGAAACAAATCCGGACTATTGGTCGCATCAAAATAAAAGGAACGCAGATTTCCCTGGGACACGGTGATCTCATCTTTGCCTACCTTGATGGCCGCACCGCTTGCTTCGAGTGCCTCCAGGATTTTCTTATCTCCCTGGGAGGAATTGAGAAATGCGCCCTTTACGGCTACGGAACCCGAAATGGCCCCGGCAACCAGCAAAAAGGCAATGTTACTCCAGTCCCCCTCTACGGTGTATTTAATTGTAATTGCAGGCTGAGGGTCCTGCGGTAACAAGGTAAACTCCTCATAATCCTGGTGGGTCACCCTGAATCCAAAATGATTCAGTACATCCAGGGTAAGGTCTATATAGGGCCTGCTCGTCAAATTTTTCACCTTGATCTTGACCGGTTTTCGGGCTGCTCTGGCAAAGGCCATCAACAGTCCGGTAAGAAACTGGGAACTCAGGGATCCGTCCACAGTAATATTTTTGGGCACCAGCGGTCCCCTGATCTTAATGGGCACCTTTCCTTCATTACTTTGAATTTCCACTCCCAGCTGCGGAAATATCGAATCAAAAAAATCCACCGGTCTTTTCAGAATGCTGCCCTCGCCAATAAAGGTGATGTCATAGTCAAACAAGGCGGCCAGGGGTGCAAACATCCTGAGGGAAAGACCGCTTTCTCCACAGGAAATGATTTTGCTCCTGCCCGGGAATGAAGATTTGAATAGATGAGGGCCGGAATGAATGACCACTTCGCCTTTTATAATCTCCACACTTGCCCCCAGGTTCTGGACGATATTCATGGCAGCCCTTTCATCATTGCTGGAACCTGCATGATCAATAATCGTGGTTCCATGGGTGATCAGGGCTGCGGCACAAGCCCTCTGCATGCAACTCTTGGATGGAGGTGCCTGCAATTTGCCTTTGGCGGAAGAAGGAGAAACTGTTACTATCACTATAATTGGTTAAAAATTTGATGCAATTGGTCCAGGGAAATGGATTGGATAGCCGCAGCCCCAATGGCATCCAGGACTACAAAACTCATTTGATCACCTGCCTTTTTTTTGTCATGGACTAAAATGTCCCAGGTCTTTTCCTTATCGAAAGGGTGGGAAACCGGCAATTGATATTGCTGCAATAATTTCACCACAGACGCCGTGACCGCAGGATCCAGATGGTTGATTACCTCTGAAATCCTGCATGCAGCCACCATACCAATGCTGATGGCATGCCCGTGAGGCAGCTGGCTTGTATTTTCAATAGCATGGCCTATGGTGTGGCCGAAATTTAGCAACTTCCTTTCCCCGGATTCCCGTTCATCCCGACTGACAATTCCGGATTTGATAGCTACATTTCTTGTAATGATGGCGGCCATTTCATCCGGGGTATTTTGATAATGGGATACAGAGGCCTTCTGCAGGGTCTGAAACAAGGAAGGGTCCCTGATGCAGGCATGTTTGATAATTTCTGCAAAACCGTTAACCCACTCCTCGTGAGGAAGGGTTTGAAGAAAGGAATAGTCATATAGCAGAAACTCCGGTTGATTGATGACCCCTACCAGGTTTTTGTACACACCCACATCAATCCCGTTTTTCCCTCCGATGCTTGCATCCACCATAGCCAGCACGCTGGTGGGGACAAATCCGAACCTGACCCCTCTCATGTAAATGGACGCGGCAAAACCTGCCATGTCGGTCACCACTCCCCCTCCTACTCCTACGACATAACTCTTTCGGTCAGCCTGGAGCGTGATGAGCTGATCAATAATCGTATTGATGGTCTCCTGGTGTTTGTGGTTTTCGCCGGCAGGCAGGACAATGGTATCCCTGCCCTGAAATTTCAGGCGGTGCTTTTCGAATATATGGTCATCGGTTATAAAGATGACCCGTTGCCCTTTCAGATATGCATCCAGTTTTTCAAAGCCGGCACCATACCAAATTCCTACACTTCGGTTTGAAACGTGAAATTGCTGGTCCCACATGTCCTCTTTAATCATTCATTATTTTATTCTGGTGATTGATACTTTCCAGGTGAATGGCATCAAAATACTTGCTGATAAATTCCTCGCTAAGTCCCAGCTTTTCTCCCTTTTTAAAGGCCTTGGCCAAAATATCGTTCCACCTGTTGGTTTGCAGGATGGTGATATTATTGTTTTTCTTATACTCCCCAATCCTGTCTGCAATCTTCATCCTCTGGCCAATCAGCATCAGCAGTTCATCATCTATGTGATTGATCTGCTCGCGGAGTTTTGCCAGGGCATTCAGGAATTCCTTTTCATTGGAATTTTCCGAACGCCAGATCAGGTCACCCAGCATCTCAGCCAGGCGTTCCGGGGTAATTTGCTGCTTGGCATCACTCCATGCATTATCGGGATCAATATGGGATTCAATCATCAATCCGTTAAAATCCAGGTCGATGCTTTTTTGTGCCACAGATTGCAGCATGGTTCGGTTCCCGCATATATGAGAAGGATCGCAAATTAGCAGCATGTCAGGGAACCTGCGCCGCATTTCAATGGGCAGGTGCCACATGGGTGCATTGCGATATTCCGTATTTCCATAATTGGAAAACCCCCTGTGGATCATCCCAATTTGTTTCACGCCCACTTTTTGAAGCCGCTCGATTCCGCCGGCCCACAGTTCAAGATCGGGGTTGATGGGATTTTTGATCAGTACGGGGATATCTACTCCGCGGAGGGCATCACAAACTTCCTGGACACTAAAGGGGTTCACGGTGGTACGCGCACCAATCCAAAGCATGTCTACGTCAAAATGAAGGGCATCTTCCACGTGCTTTGCAGTGGCCACTTCCACAGTAATGGGCATTCCGGTAATCTTTTTGGCCTGTGCCAACCAGGGAAGACCCTTCATTCCAATTCCTTCGAACATTCCAGGTTTGGTCCTGGGTTTCCATATTCCGGCCCGCAAAATATCCACCTTCCCGGTATTGGCAAGACGGGTTGCCGTTTCTACCACCTGTTCCTCGGTTTCTGCACTGCACGGCCCGCTGATGATCAATGGACGTTTATTCCATTTTTCCTGCATGATTTCCTTCATCGTTGTTGTTTGTGTTTGCATTGTAAATTTAATTTTAATATTCTAATGACCTTTTTATATTTCATTTCCGTATCGTATGTCCCTTCCACAAGGTCCATCCCGTAAGGGCCCCTATCGGAACATGCTTTTACCACGAAAAATCATACCATGATTCTTATTTTAAAATTCTTGATATTTTGTTAGCATGCTCCATCAGTTCTCTCAGATAGGGTTCATTTTCCTTTTCCAGGCAGCTCTTGAATTTCCTAAGCTGGGAGATGTGTTCGTTTAGCACCTCCAGCACATTTTCCCTGTTTTGCATAAAAATCGGCGCCCACATGGAAGGATTACTCTTGGCCAGCCTGACGGTACTTTCAAACCCACCCCCTGCCAGTTCAAAAATGGCATTTTCCTCTTTTTCTTTCTCCAAAACTGTATTGGCGAGGGCAAAGGAGGTAATGTGCGAAATATGACTCACATAGGCCGCATGGACATCGTGGTTGGCTGCGTCCATATAGACCAGGTGCATCCCCAGGGCCTTGTATATGGATTCCACTTTCTGCAGTGCCTCGGGGTCGCTTTTTTCCTTTTCACAAATCACACAGGCCCTTCCTTCAAATGCGCCGTGAACTGCAGATTCCGGCCCGCTATATTCCGTACCCCACATAGGATGGGTTGCTACAAAGCGACGGCGCATGGGATGGCCGGAAAGGGACTGGCATAGGGCCTGCTTGGTGGATCCGGCATCGGCGACAATCTGGTTTTCCTGCAACAGGTCCATTACCTTTTTCATGACGGGAAGGGTAGCATCCACCGGTATGGCCACATAAATAAAATCACTTTGCCTCACCGCTTCTTCCAGTTCCAAACCTTCATCGATGATACCCAGGGCAAGCGCCTTGTCCAGGCTTTTTTGGGTCCGGCTCACCCCCAGGATCTTTTTGGCCAGACCCTTCTCCTTGAGCGCCAGGGCCAGCGATCCGCTAATTAGACCCACGCCAACTATCGTAACCTTTTCAAACATATTACTTTATGATTTGGATATTCTGCTGATGGCCTCTTCAAATTTATTTTCCGGGGTGCAAAGACTAATCCTCACGTACCGGTCCCCTTCGGTTCCAAAAATCCCTCCGGGAGTAATAAATACGCTGGATTCCTGCAAAACCTGATCGCTCAGGGCGTAGCCCGAAGCAAATTCAGCTGGGATGGAAGCCCATACGAACATCCCTGCCTGCCCCTGGTCATATTTACATTCCAGTGCGTTCAGGAGGTCAAATACTTTCCTGCGTCTGGATTCGTAAATGGAATTCAAGGCTTCAAACCATTCCTTCCCCAGGGTAAGTGCCTGGGCGGCTGCCAGCTGCACCGGAAGAAACATACCACTGTCCATATTGCTTTTAAACCGCAACACTTCTTCAATTCTTTCAGGAGCCCCGCAAAGCATTCCGACCCTCCATCCGGCCATGTTATGGCTTTTGCTCAGGGAGTTGAGTTCAATGACCACCTCTCTTGCCCCTTCAAAAGCCAGCAAGCTCATCGGATTTTGGTTTAGTATAAAGCTGTAAGGATTGTCGTGTACGAGCAAAATCTGATGCTTTCTTGCCCATTGAATCAACCTGCCAAACATTTCCACGGTTGGCAGTTGCCCGGTGGGCATATGAGGGTAATTGACAAACATCAGTTTGACCCCGTTTAAATCCTCCCGGTCCAACGCCTCCAGGTCCGGGAACCAGTTATTTTCCGCCTTGAGCCGATAATCTATTAAATGAGCGCCTGCAATGGCTGCCGCACTACGGTAGGTTGGATATCCCGGATTGGGGATCAACACCCGGTCTCCCGGATTCAGGTAAGTCATACAGATATGCATGATTCCTTCCTTGCTTCCGATAAGGGGCAGGATTTCCTTTTCAAAATCCAGGGCAACCGAATACCAGGTCTGGTACCATTCTGCGATGGCCTTTCTCAATAGGGGACTGCCCTTGTAATTTTGATACGCATGGGTATTGGGTTTTGCAGCCTCCACACTCAGGGTTTGCATGACGGAAGGATGAGGCGGCAGGTCCGGACTGCCGATGCCCAGGTTGATCACCTGCTTTCCCGCCTTATTCAGCGCGTCTATTTCCCGGAGCTTGGTAGAAAAATAGTATTCGCCGATTCCTTCCAGTCTTTTTGAAACTTCCATTATTTTCCGTTTTTATATACACCATAAATTTTTAATGCTTCGGTAAGGGGTTTGATGGCACTTATTACCTGATTGAACTGTTCCCGTCCTGAAAATTCAAGATCGGCGTGAAAGGAATACTTCCAGTCACTACCCGGAATAGGGAATGACTGGAGCTTGCTGAGATTGATATCCCCTTCGGCAATTTTCGAAAGCACCCTGGCCAGGCTCCCCTTGGAATTATCAGTATGGAAATTGATCGATGCCTTATTGGCATCTTCAATTTCCTTTACGGTTTCCGGCCTTTCCAGGACCAGGAACCTGGTATAGTTATTTTTTAGGGAGTGGATGTTGGGCGCTGCAATTTCGAGTTCATATAATTCCGCTGCGAGTTTGCTTGCAATCGCTGCCACATGTTTACTCCGGTGTTGCTTTATATGGCGTGCACTCAGGGCCGTATCTTCGGTTTCAATCAGTTTCCAGTCATGCTTTTCCAGATAATCCGAACACTGTAACAAGGCCATGGGATGGGAATGGACTTCCCGGATGTCTTCCAGGGTGACCCCCGGGTTCACCAAAAGATGCTGGTTAATTTGAAGGTACACCTCCCCCGCTATCTTCAGGGCACTTTTCTGCAGCAGGTTGTAGTTGGGAAGGATGCTTCCTGCCAGGGAATTTTCTATTGCCATAATTCCACCGGAACTCCGGTTTTTGTCGGAGGCGATCTGAATTACTTCCCTGAAGGTGGAGCAGCAAATAATTTCTACGTTGTTGCCATAGAATTGCCGGGCCGCAACCTGGTGAAAGCTGCCCTCAAATCCCTGGATTGAAATCTTCTTATTCATACGTTAAAACAAGAATCCCGGCGGTTGGCCGGGATTCTTTATTGTCATTTTTTATTTCTCATTTGTCAATAGCATCCCGGCCGCTTATTAAAAAAGTAGCTAAAGTAAAAGAAAGTATAGGCCTTTAGGTTGCTCATATAAATATTTGCCAAAAGTAAGGAGGTCTATTCAATTTTCCAACCAAATTTTTCTTCCTGATCAAAAAAAATCCGAATTTCTCTAAAAATTAAGGAAATTCCTCCGAAGGAGCGCTCTGTCCACCCTCCGGAAACAAAAACCGCTTCCCGGAGGAAGCGGCTTTTAGATTGCCTGCCAAATAAAAATTTTTTTATGGCACTATGATGATACCTGAATTATTTCTTGGTAGTATCAGTAGCAGGTGCAGCCATCTTGGTAGAATCCATCTTGGTGGAATCAGGAGCAGCCATCTTAGTGGAGTCAGTAGCAGTGGTTACGGCAGTTGAATCACCTTTAGCTTCTGAATTGGTAGAACCGCTGTTACAAGCAGCAAATACAGCACATACTGAAAGAGCAATAAGAACTTTTTTCATTTTAATTAATTTAGATTTTTGAAATTTATTTGGGGTTTATACCCTGATTGCTAAAAGGTAACCCAAGATTAAAAAATTTTTTCAATTTATTTTTTGGGTTACTTTTCCATATTATACGTATTAACTATAGTCCGGTGACAATTTTTGAACAGGAAAAATCCCTTTTGGAAGGTCTGGTTAGGAATGATTCTGACGCAATTGAGACCATTTACAAGGAGAATTTTTCTACGATTTTGGGTTTTATATTGAAAAATAACGGGTATCCTGAAGATGCCAGGGATATTTTTCAGGAATCGATGATCGTACTCTATGAAAAGGCCAAATCAAGTTCCTTTACCCTGAGCTGCCAAATCAAGACTTACCTGTATTCGGTTTGCAGACGATTGTGGCTCAAGAGATTACAAAAATCAAACCGGTATTACCCCTCCTACGAGTTGGCTGAAGAAATGGTGGCCGTGGATGAGGAGCTGGAATGGCACGAAAAGCAAAATGACGATTTTCTGCTGTTAGAAGATGCCCTTTCCAAACTGGGAGAACCTTGCAAAAGCCTGCTGGAGGCTTTTTATATACAGAGAAAGACCATGCCGGAAATTGCAGCAGATTTTGGGTACACCAATGCGGAAAATGCCAAAACCCAGAAATATAAGTGCCTGGTCCGATTGAAAAAGATATTTTTTGCTCAATATAAAAATGTGGATTAAGATGGATGATATTTTATTAATGGATGCAATTGAGAGATACCGGAGTGGTGAGATGTCTCCACAGGAAATGATCTATTTCGAGGAGCTCAGAAAGAACCACCCTGAAATAGACCAGCGCGCTGCCGAACAGACCTTTTTTCTGGGGGAAATGGACAAGTTGGGTGAAAGAAAAGCCCTGCGGCATCAGCTTCATGAAGTAGAAAATAAGCTTGCCAATGAAGGACTGATTTCCCTGAAAGAAGGTAAGGCCAAGGCCAAAATTGTGTACCTGTGGAACCGGTACCGGCGCACTATTGCGGTGGCAGCCTCCATTGCAGGAATTGTCTCCATTGCTTCCGGCACCCTGATTTCTATCTTTTCTGAGAATAAAGTCGCAGTGATCACTCCCCTGGTAGACCATAAACTGAATCAGTTTGAAAGCAAGCTCAACCAGTTTGAGCACAAACTCAACGACGCCTCCGCCACGGCCAATAAAACCACCCGGCCTGCATTTGAAGCCAATTTCAGGGCGACCGGATTTTTGCTGGATGGGAGAGGATACCTGGTCACCAATGCCCATGTGGTGGAAAACGCCCATAATATCATCGTAGAAAATAAGAAAGGGGATCAGTTTGTGGCTAAAGCCGTTTATATTGACCGCCAGACGGACCTGGCCATCCTGAAGATCACTGATACCACCTTTAAGAGGGTAACCGGGCTGCCCTACACCTTTTCCAAAACCCCGTCCGATTTGGGGGAACATATCTTTACCCTGGGCTATCCTAGAGAGGAAGTGGTCTATGGAGAAGGCTATCTGAGCGCGGAATCCGGCTATTCAGGTGATACCACTTCTTATCAGATTAGCATATCAGCCAACCCGGGTAACAGCGGAGGCCCGGTTTTAGACAAAAGCGGCCAGGTGATAGGTATCATCAGTAGTAAGGAAACCAATGCCGATGGGGTCGTATTTGCCATCAAAAGCAAGAACATCCTTGCTGCCCTTAAAAATATCAGTCCCCAGGATTCTGTGAGACTTCCGGTAGTCAATACCCTCAAGGGGCATGACCGGGTGCAACAAATCAGGAAGATTGAAGATTATGTATACATGGTGAAGGGCAATTAAGCCCGGGAAGAATCAGGCTGTGCCCAGGCCCTGAAATTCCGCTTTGACTTGCGGGAATACAGTTTCTCCTAATTCCAGAGATTTTCAGGATATGCCCCGCTATCAATTAGCCCCCGTATCTTTTCTTTCACTCCGGGCGCATCCTCCTTGTAGGTGACGCCAAACCACTGCGCAGAGGTAGGGATGACCTTGATTTTACCTCCCTGATCCTTAATAAAGATATCTCCAATGATAGGAATGAAGAATTCAGCCTTGGGCTTGTCTCCGTTTTCCCGAATGAAATTTTGAAATTCCTTTTGGATGAAATTGAATGAGTCCGGATGAAATCCCCAAAAATTCATACTAACGGAGGTATCCTCTCCTAATGGTGTTTTGGTGTCGTTTTCTTCAAAGACGATCTGACCTGCGTCCCGGTAGATTTTCACCCGCTCGCGAATTCCTACCAGGTTCCCTTCGGCGTCAACCTGGCATACTCCGCGGCTTACCGTACCGTTTTCTGACAGGGTCTTTGCGAGCTGGTAACCGATAATGCACCAGGTCTTACTGGAAACCTCATGAACGAGAAACTGGTAGGCCTTCTCAAAGGCATCCCTGCCATAAAAATCATCTGCATTGATAACCGCAAAAGGTTCTGCAATAGCATCCCTGGCACATAATACGGCATGTGCCGTACCCCATGGCTTGGAACGCTCCCTGGAATACTCATACCCTCCGGTGAATGCATCCAGATCCTGCATAACATAGGCGGTTTCCACCTTGCCTTTTAGCTTCTGTTCAAAAATATTTTTGAAATTCTCGGCAAAATCCTTCCTGATGACAAATACAATTTTCCCAAATCCGGCCCGGATGGCATCAAAAATGGAATAATCGATAATCGTCTCCCCTCCCGGACCAAAGGAGTCCATTTGCTTAATACCTCCATAACGACTTCCCATACCTGCAGCCAGAATCAATAGTGTTGGTTTCATATGTTTCAGTTTTAAAGGACCGCAGATTGTTCAAAATACCCCGGACCTTGGTAATTTTATTGCTAAATTAAGGAACAATTTTTATGGATGAAACCCAACCGATCAAAACCTTACCGATAATTGGAAATAAGGAAGTCCCTGCCGATAGGATAGACGAACCTGTTTTTTTTGATAAAGGTATTGAGGTAAGTATGCTGAGGCTGGACTGCATTCACCCGGTGGTTTCGGGAAACAAGATTTTTAAACTGGTTTATTATCTGCGGGAGGCAGGGCAACTTGCCCCATCCACCCTCATTACCCAGGGAGGGCCTTATTCCAACCACCTGGCTGCGGCCTCCTATGCCTGCCGGGTCCTGGGAATCCGGTCCATTGGATTGGTTCGGGGAGAAAAACCGCAAGTCCTGTCTCATACCCTTCAATTTTGTATGGACCAGGGAATGACTATACAATATTTGAGCAGGTCGGATTACCGCCAGGTGGGGACGGAGGACCTAACCCGTGACTTTGGCACTCATATACTGGTTCCGGAAGGGGGATTCGGCAGGCCAGGAGTAAAAGGAGCGGCCCTTATCAATCAATATATTGACCCTTATGTGTTTACTCACCTCAGTGTGCCGGTGGGTTCTGCCACTACCCTGGCCGGGCTGTTACAGGGGTCGTCATCTGCCCCGATACTCGCCTTTCCCGCACTCAGAAATATGCTGGACATCGGGTCACGGCTGGAGGAATTAGGAGTAACAGACCTGAGAAGACTCACCCTGATCCCGGATTACCATTTTGGCGGCTTTGCCAAAAAAGATGCCTCACTGATTCGGTTTATGAACGAGTTTTACCTTCGACACCAGATCCCTCTTGATTTTGTGTACACGGCCAAAATGATGTACGGGATATTTGACCTCATTGCAAAGGGGTATTTCCCAAAAGGAAGCAGGATTCTATGCCTTCATACCGGCGGACTCCAGGGCAATGAATCCCTTGCAGCAGGGACACTCAATTTTTAGATTCAATTAACAAGGCGGTATATTTGCCGAGTCAAAAGAATTAATAGATTAGCCGGGCCCATGCGGAAATATTTCACGACCTTATGCTTACTGTCCCTGATTGGCTACAAGGGTTTTTCTCAGAAGATCCTTCCAGACGTTTCGGTCACCCGGGTGGGGACCAGGGTCCTGGTATCGTGGAATAATCCGTTCACTTCCCTGTCCGACATTCTCATACAACGATCCACGGACAGCCTCAAAAATTTCAAAACCATTGGTAATGTCCTCAATGTCCACTCCAGATTGAACGGATTTGTTGACAATTCAGAACTATCCACCCCTCAATACTACCGGGTTTTCATCACCTTTGAAGGAGGTTCCTATCTTTTCAGCCCTTCCTACAGACCTTCTGCACCGCTCCCCCAGGCTACCCGCGGAATCCAGGAAACCTACCAGGAGGCACACCTGCCCCCTAATAACAAGATCATTTCCAGGCCTCCGGCCATGGTAAAAAATGTCTTTGTGCCTTCACGTCACGTTTTTACCGGGAAGGACAACAATGTCATCATTCTGCTGCCGGATGCTTCCCACAGAAAATATTCCATCAAATTTTTTGAAGGAGATGGCACCCCCCTATTCGAGATCAAACACCTGCCCGAACCCAGGCTTATACTGGACAAATCCAATTTTACCCATTCCGGGCTCTTCAATTTTGAGCTTTATGAAGACGGCAATCTGTTGGAAAAAAATAAGGTTTTTATCCCCAAAGACGGGGAGCCTATGCCTGCACTGGATGCCCAGGGGAATGAACTTCGCTGAGTGTGACTCCAAACACGGTACAAAAGTGTTCCCTGATCTTTTTCTGGACTTCTGCGAAATCGACCGGATGGCCCAGTTCCCTTTCTATGGAAGTCACCTGCTTGTTTACAATTCCGCAGGGAATGATATGGTCAAAAAAGGACAGGTCCGTATTGACATTAAGGGCAAAACCATGCATGGTAATCCACCTGCTGCACCTGATTCCCATTGCGCAGATTTTCCGCTCCTTACCCGGTATTCCCGCGTCAATCCACACTCCGGTTTCTCCTTTGCTTCTTCCCCCCTTAATTCCATATTCTTCAATGGTTCTGATGATCACCTCTTCGAGGTCTCTCAGGTACCTTCCAATGTCGGTATAAAAACGCTCAAGGTCCAGGATGGGATATCCCACCACCTGCTGTAATCCATGAAAGGTGATGTCTCCGCCCCGGTTGGTCCTGAAAAATTCAATTTCTTTCTCTTCCATTTCATCTTCACTTATCAGGACATTTTCAATATGACCGCTCTTTCCGAGCGTATAAACAGGAGGATGTTCGCAAAATAGCAGGTAATGGGTAGTGGATACAGCAAGCCCTGTCCCTTCCATGTTTTCGGGATTTTCGGATGCTGCCTTCCTGGCGGCAATCTTGATCTCAACATTCTTTCGGACCAGTTCTTCCTGGTAGTCCCACCCCGTTTTGTAGGGTACGATTCCCAGGTCCCTGAAAATAACATTTTGTTTTTCCAAATGAAAAGTATTTCTGCAAAGATACAACCCATTTTGTCTGGTCCTCAACAGGGTCTCCTATTGGAGGACCGGTTAGTGGATCATTCCAAACACGATTGCAGCCAGCAAGCCACCTGCAAGAGGTCCCAGGATGGGCACCCAGGCATACCCCCAATTGCTGGGTCCCTTATGGGCTATAGGCAGCAACTGATGCATGATCCGGGGGCCCAGGTCACGGGCTGGATTGATGGCATACCCGGTAGGGCCTCCAAAACTCAGACCAATGCCCAGTACCAGTAATGCCACTGGCAAGGCATCCAGGGATCCCAGACTGGAAGCGGGTGCGACGAGGAATAATACACTCAGTACA
>JAJXYG010000222.1 GCA_021780705.1 Bacteroidota bacterium | reverse complement strand
TAAAAAATCCCCTGGGTTTTATAAACCCCGTTCACCTGATACTTCCGGGCAGATGTGCCGATATATCGGGGGATTACCTTGAATCGGGTCTTCCGCCTGATTCGGGAAATGATTTCCTGATCCTCCATGAGGGTGAGCCTTTCCTCATAACCTCCAATGGAATAAAAAAGGTCTCTTCTTAGGTAAAGCCCCTGGTCCCCGAAACGTACAGCATTGAAATTAAATCGGGTGAACCAGGCATTGGCGCGTAAAAACCATTGGTTCCAATCGAACTGCAAACGAAAACATCCGGCATGGTACCCCTTTTCATCGTACCGTAAAATGTCCTCCAGATAGCCATCGGGAGGAATCGAATCTGCATGTACAAAGAAAAGCAGGTCCCCCCGGGCCGCTGCCGCAGCGGCATTCAATTGGGCAGACCGGTTGCGGCCGGCTGTGAGGATTACCCTTGCGTTACCTTGTTGGGACAGGGTGACGGTATCATCGGTACTGCCCCCATCGGCCACAATAATTTCCATGATTATTTCCTCTCCACCTTTTTTTCGAAGCAGGTGAATCATTTCTTCAATCCGAGAAGCCTCATTAAATGTGGGAATAATAATGCTGATCCTACCCATTGTGCAAACTTAACAATTAATGGCTTGGGCATGATTCCTGCTCTACCAGTTAGCTTCTATTTTTATCAGGGTACCCCCTGGGTGAAATCAAGAAAGGATTATTTCGTGCAACCCTGATGGACTGCGCTATGCGCCGAACCGTTGAGGATCAAAGGGGCGCAGGTCAATAGAAGCAGGGGATTCATTGATGATTTGGCTTACCAGTTTACCCGTGCCGGCTCCCAGGCTTAGTCCGATCATGGCGTGGCCCGTAGCAATTGTGAGGTTGTCCCATTCTTTGATTCGACCAATATAGGGGAGCCCGTCTGCAGAGCAGGGCCTAAATCCTGTCCAAATATTTTGGGGTTGCGGATCGGGTATTTCCCAATCGGGGAAATACTGCTTAACCCCCCTCAGGATGGCCTGCATTCTTCCGGGACGGGGAGGTGAATTCAGGGGGGCGATTTCCATGGTTCCCCCGATTCTGATGATTCGGTCATCCAGCGGGGTCAGGGCCACCCTGGATTCGGTGAGTATGATGGGATGGTGCAGGATCGCAGGGGTATCTTTCAGGGTGAGGGAATATCCTCTGCCCCCTACCATAAGCATCTTGATGCCGATCTTGGCTGCAAGTCTTCCACTCCAGCTGCCTGCTGCGAGGACGATTTGATCCCCTTGCATTTTCCCGGAAGAGGTATCCAACTCCTTGATCCGGTGGCCTTGGGTCTTAAAATCACTGACCTCGGTATTAGGGATCAGGGTTACACCCTGCTGAGGCAATAAGGCTAACAGGTTTTTCATCAACAGGTTGGGATACAGGTGTGCGTCTCCTTCAAAAAATAAGGCTCCCAGAATATCTATGCTTAGGTCAGGTTCCATGAGCCGCACTTCTTCCGGTTCCAGGAGTCTTGCCTGAATTCCCAGGTCCAGGGCGCGGGCCACTGTCTCCTTTTCGTGATGAAGGGTTTCCTGGGTCTTGAAAAACTCCAGGAGTCCTTTGGATTGAAACCGAAAATCAAATCCGGGAAGGTTGCTCAGGTGCTGGTACAGGTCTTTGCTGAAAAGGGCAATGTCCCTCAATGGGGCCTCGGAATCTTTTACATGTCGGGCATTGGAAGATCTGGCAAACCGGTATGCCCAGGAAAGAAAGGAGGAATTCAATTGAGGCCGGATGAAAAAAGGACTGTCGCTACGGGCCATCCAGCGAATTCCCTGAACCAGGTTTCCCGGGGAGGCAAGGGGAACAAAATGGCTTGGGCAAACATATCCTGCGTTTCCATAAGAACAATTGTCAAGGAAATCCCCCTTATCCACGACGGTTACCGAATGTCCGTCCTGGGATAAATAATAAGCACTGCTTAATCCGATTATGCCCCCTCCCACAATGATGATTTTACCCATAACCGTTTTTTTAAACATACCGGTATCTCAGATCACCTGGAAGCCATAGGCATAGGGATCGTCCTCCGGGTCAATTGTAATAATATTTTGTCCATAAATTCTTGCCCATCCTTCAATAGAAGGTACGATGGCAGGGCTGCCATGATATTCTATTACCTCCTCGATCCGGCCTGTAAAAGTAGAACCGATAATGCTCTCATGAATAAAACGGTCTCCTTTTGAAAGCAAACCCTTCGCATGCCATTGGGCCATCCGGGCGGATGTCCCGGTGCCGCATGGAGACCGGTCAATAGCCTTTTCTCCATAGAAAACCGCATTTCGGGCAGTCGACCTTTCATCCATTGGCTTTCCCGTCCACAGTATATGACTGCAACCTGAAATAGTGGAATTCTCGGGGTGTGCAAACCGTTGGGATTCATTGATTTGCTTACGAAGTATCCTGCTGAAGTGGATTAACTGGTCTGCCGTGTATTGGTCAATACCCCCGAAATTTTCCTGGATGTCCACAATGGCGTAAAAATTTCCTCCATAGGCCACATCCACCTTCAAAGATCCCAAACCGGGACAGTTCACTTCAATCCCACTGGCTGCCAGAAAGGAAGGGACATTGGTGAGTTTCACCGAATCTACTTTTTCGCCTTTCATTTGGTAGGAAGTAAGCACCAGCCCTGCGGGGGTCTCCAGTCGGACCAAACCCGGTATTTTAGGCTTGATTAACCCGTGGGTGATTCCAATGGTAATGGTGCCGATAGTGCCATGGCCGCACATGGGAAGACAACCGCTGGTTTCAATAAACAATACTGCGATGTCATTTTGAGGATCGTGGGCTGGGTATAGCATGCTCCCGCTCATCATGTCATGTCCCCTTGGCTCGAACATCAGTCCTTTTCGGATCCAGTCAAATTCTCTTAAAAAGTGTTGCCTTTTTTCGCTCATGTTCTGGCCGGTTAATGCTGGGATTCCCTTCATCACCAGTCTAACCGGGTTGCCGCAGGTATGGGCGTCTATACATTCAAAAATATGCTTCATCATAAAACGGCAAGGAAACCCCGTAGCTCGGCTAGCGGGGAGGAATTGCCGGTTCCTTTTTTTTGGTTAAAAAATAGTGAAATGTAGACTGGTAGCGGATCCCCGCTGTATTTAAAGGGGGAAGAATGGAT
>JAJXYG010000191.1 GCA_021780705.1 Bacteroidota bacterium | reverse complement strand
ACCGAACCGGATCATGGCAGTGATCCGGGCGGTATGCTCAGCAATTATAAGGACATGGGAGACCATGTGATCCTCAATGGAAGCAAGATGTGGATTAGCAATGCCCCCTTTGCACAGGTGGCGGTGGTGTGGGCTAAAGATGAAAGCGGAGAGGTCCACGGATTGATCCTGGAGCGAGGGATGCCGGGATTCACGACCCCCACGACACATGGCAAATGGAGCCTTCGGGCCAGTGCCACCGGTGAACTGGTCTTTGATCAGGTCAAGGTGCCCAAAGAAAATATTCTTCCTAATATCAGCGGACTCAAGGGCCCTTTAAGTTGCCTGACCAAGGCCCGATACGGAATCGCCTGGGGAACCATCGGTGCCGCCATGGATTGTTATGACACGGCATTACGGTATTCGCGTGAGCGAACCCAATTTGACAGGCCCATAGGCAGTTTCCAGCTCCAGCAGCGCAAACTGGCTGAGATGATTACCGAAATCACCAAGGCGCAATTAATGAACTGGCGGCTGGGGGTTCTGATGAATGAAGGAAGGGCTACCCCGCCTCAGGTCAGTATGGCCAAAAGAAATGCATGCGAAGTGGCCGCTTCGGTGGCCCGCGACGCCCGCCAGGTGCTGGGTGGGATGGGAATTACCGGGGAGTATCCTGTAATGCGCCATATGATGAATATAGAAAGTGTCATTACCTACGAAGGAACCCATGACATACATTTGCTGATCACCGGTATGGATGTCACCGGATTTAATGCATTTAAATAAGGAGCAGATGGAAGAAACCAATCTGTATTTGAAACCGGTAAGGATATTCCTGGTTGGATTTATGGGCAGCGGTAAAACTCATTGGGGAAAGATCTGGGCAGCGGCTACCGGACTGAATTTTTTTGACCTGGATGAAGTGATCGAGGCGGAAACCCAGCAGACCATTTCAGAACTTTTTGAGAAGCAAGGAGAAGCCGCCTTTCGTGAGCTGGAAAAGTCCCAGCTGCGGGAATTTGCACAAAAGAAAGATTTTGTGTTGGCCTGTGGCGGCGGCACCCCCTGTTATGGAGACAATTTGGAGTGGATGAAATCTGTAGGCACGGTGCTGTATTTGAAGGCTTCCCCGGAAGTAATCATCCGCCAATTAAGGGGAGAAAGACAGAAAAGACCCCTGATAAGGGAGGTAAGGCAGGAGGAACTGGCCACCTTTATCGGTCATAAGCTGGCAGAGAGGGAACCCTATTATTCAAAGGCGGACCGGACTTTGGACGTATCCACCCTGAAAAGAGGCACACTGGCCGGGTTTTTGCCCCCAGCAAAATGAATTGAATTATTTTTGACCTAAATAGTACCCCAAGGATGCACAAAGGTTATTTGAAAACAGCGGCTTTTCTCGGCGCACTCTCGATTGCCATGGGAGCCTTTGCTGCGCATACGCTGAAGGAAATGGTTTCTGCCTATTCGCTCGAAATCTTTGAAACCGGAGTGCGATACCAGTTTTACCATGTCTTTGCCCTTCTGGCAGTCGCGATCCTTTATAAAGAATTCCCCAACAAGTTCATCCGGTGGGCGGGGATATTATTTGTAACGGGTATCATTTTATTTAGCGGGTCCCTCTACGCTCTTTCCGCAGTGATGGCTGCGGTGGCGCCGGGCTATCAATGGATCGGCGCTATTACACCCATCGGGGGCCTTTCCTTTATTGTAGGATGGATTTTTCTTTTCATGGGCATTTCAAGGAAATAGAGTGTTGGCGTGGGGTGCCTGCATCCGGAGGTAAGGTATCCGGGAGTGGCAGGGCGGAACCCTTGCAGCAGGGGTGAATTGAATCCATACTTCCATTTTTTTATCTTTGTGTATATATGGCCAAGCAGAAAAAAACAAATAAGCGTAAAGGGGCCGATCCCAAGAAACTGAATGCAGACGTCCAGGAACGGGTGGAGGTAAAGCAGCTTTTGCGCGATGAACGTTCCCGGAAGATTGCGGGCACGTTGCTGATACTAATTTCCATTCTGCTGTTTTTTGCCTTTACTTCCTATCTGTTTACCTGGCAGCAGGACCAGTCTAAAGTACTTAAGGGGGCACAGATACTCCTTCCAAGCCATGCCGAGCATATGGCCAACCTGCTGGGCACTTCAGGAGCTTATTTTTCAGATCTTTTTTTCAGATCAGGATTTGGTATTGCCTCCTATCTTTTTTGCACCTTCTTTTTTGTTACAGGAGTGAACCTGGTGGCCGCACGCCGGATTTTTTCAGTCCGCCGAAATCTTCGCTATGTGGTGGTTGGCCTGCTTGTAATCAGTGCGACCACCGCCTTTATCTTTAGCGGACACCCCTTTGCCTGGGGCGGTGCGGTAGGTGATATGGAAAGTAATTGGCTCCAGCAGGTCCTTGGAAAATTTGGCACCGCCCTGGTGATCTTTGTGGCTTTTTTCAGTTATATCATTTGGCGCTTCAATCCCGTATTCCATTTAAGGAAAGGCTACTGGAAGTCCCTTTGGGATAAGTTCAAAGGGGACCGTAGCCAGGATACTTCGGATATTCCCTTCAAGTCGGATACGGAGGTGCCGGAATACTCTCAAATGGCTCCCATCGGCAAATATGCACCTGCTGAGGAAGAATCATCCCCGGATCTGGATTTTAGGATTGTTGAAAAGGCAGACGAACCCCCTGTTGGCCAGCACAAAGAGGTGCAGACAACCCCGTCCGGACTGAATATTAATGAGGTGCCTGTGGTTTCTGCGACTCAATCGGATCTGAGGCTTGAAGTCAAGACGCCCACTTCGGAGACCAGCGAACAGCCGGTTGCTGCGCCAAAGAAGATGGAACCTTATGATCCCGTTCTGGACCTGAGGAATTATCGTTTTCCCACGCTGGAATTGCTGCAAACCCATGGCAGCGACAAGATTGTCCAGGATGTGGTGGAACTGGAAAACAATAAGAATCAAATCATCAATACCCTAAAAAACTATGACATTGAAATCCAGCGGATCTATGCCACGGTAGGACCCACAGTCACCTTGTATGAGATTGTACCTGCCCCCGGGGTTCGAATTTCCCGGATCAGGAACCTGGAAGATGACATCGCCCTGAGCCTTTCGGCATTGGGTATTCGAATCATCGCCCCCATTCCCGGAAAGGGTACCATTGGAATTGAGGTACCCAATGTGAAAAAG
>JAJXYG010000018.1 GCA_021780705.1 Bacteroidota bacterium | reverse complement strand
GGGCCTATATTTCAATTAATCAGCAAATTCTCCTGGATGTGGGAATCCCCGCATCCCTCACCCGGAGAATCCATGACCTGTTACTGCCCTTTGATCCCACCGTGATCTATTACCACCAGGACCAGTGGTTTTGTGACCACAAGGATTATTACACGGATTATGAACAAAGAATCACCCACATACCGGTAACGATTGAGCCCTTTGAAAAGACCATTTCATCCTGGGAAAAACAGGGGACCGGGCCCAACAAACTCCTGGTGGTAACCGGGGAGGATCGGATGGCAGACCTGCGCGCCCATCTCTCCACTCATTTGGGAGAGGAACTGACCCTGGCCAATTCCAAAACCATCTACCTGGAAGTGATGGCCAGAGCCGCATCAAAATTGCAGGCAATTCGTTGGATGATCGACCGGTTTGGAATTGCCCAATCAGAAGTCATAGCCATAGGGGACAATTATAATGACCGGGAAATGATTGAATTTGCCGGCTGCGGGATAGCCATGGGCAATGCCCCGGAAGCCATCCGGGCGGTGGCGGATTACGTGACTACCTCCAATAATGAAGACGGGGTTGCCAGGGCACTGATCAAGATTTTAAATTGGTAACCCTTGGCGAAGCCTGCGTATTAAGTGGGCAATTTTGCGAACATTGGGTTGAAAGTATCGTTAAAATTCAGATAGGCCCCCCGTTAGACGAGAATTCTGCAATCCCCAAAAAATCGCGCAGTGCGCGACATTGCTGCAAAATCATTACCTGTTATGATAAAAATCATACGGGTAGAAATTTTTTGGATGACATTTATTGCTAACTTTCGTGCGCAAAAAATTCTTAAAAACCACCTAGAACTTCTATTATGGGGTCTTCCTCGATGATTGTGCTCATTATTGCAGGGCTGGCATTTTCCTCCATAGCCATTTTGATTGCAAAATTAGTGACCCGGGCCACCACCAATCCGCAGAAAGGGGAACCTTATGAATGCGGGATCCCGACCAAAGGAGAGACCTGGAAGCAGCTGAATGTGGGGTATTACCTTTTTGCACTGATTTTCCTGGTTTTTGATGTAGAACTCGTTTTTCTCTACCCCTGGGCCGTGGTTGCCAAGCATGTAGGGTGGACTGCCCTGGTGGAAATCGTGATCTTCTTCTTTATATTATTTATAGGATTCCTATATGCCCATAAAAAAGGTGCGTTAAAATGGAAGTAAAAACACCAGTCGCGCAGCAGGATTTTCCGGGTCAGATTCAGGAGACCCCCGGTGGTGGAATTGTATTAAGTAAACTGGATGATCTGATCAACTGGGCCCGTTCCAACTCGCTGTGGCCCCTGACCTTCGCTACCAGTTGCTGCGGGATCGAAATGATGGCCGTAGCCTCCGCCAAATATGATTTTTCCAGATTTGGTTTTGAAGTCGCCAGGGCCTCTCCCCGCCAGGCCGATGTAATTATTATCGCAGGTACCATTGTCAATAAGATGGCACCGGTATTAAAGCGGTTATATGACCAGATGGCAGATCCCAAATATGTGATCGCCATGGGAGCCTGCGCCATCAGCGGCGGTCCTTTTTTCTACAATACCTATTCGGTAGTAAAGGGTGCCGATCATGTGATCCCGGTGGACGTGTATATCGCCGGATGTCCTCCCAGACCCGAGGCACTATTGCATGCACTGATCACCTTACAACACAAAATAAAAAGCGGGTTAACCAGGGAACAAATCAGGAATGCCAAAGAGTAATTATGGAAAATGACGCGTTGAAAATCAGGGTACAAGAATTACTGCCTACTGCTAATTTCCTGGAAGGCAGCGATGCGGGGCAATGGCCCACGGTGCAGGTAGCGCCGGGAGATTGGCCGGAGCTTGCCTTGCAGTTGCGTAATATAGATGATTTGCTTTTCGATTATCTTTTCTGCCTGACCTGCATAGACTGGATGACCCACCTGACGATGGTGTACCACCTTTCCTCTACCCGTTACCGCCATAACCTGGTGGTAAAATCCAATGTGGATCGCGGCAATCCTGAAATCAAGACAGTGAGTGATATCTGGCGTACCGCTGAATTTCATGAAAGGGAAGTATATGAAATGTTCGGAGTACGGTTCACCGATCACCCGGACCTGAGGCTGCTGATTTTACCCGATGGTTGGGAGGGTAAGAATCCCTTGAGAAAAGATTTTGAAGATCCAATAAATATGATCAAGCTCTGACGTATGGTTGAAGAATTAGGCACGACACAGGAAGGCTACCTGGTGATAAATGTGGGACCCCAGCATCCCGCCACCCACGGGGTGTTACACCTGGTGCTCACCCTGAACGGGGAAACCATCAAAAAGGTGGAACCTCACCTGGGGTATATCCACCGGTCTATTGAAAAGATGTGTGAAAGCCTCTCCTACCGGCAATTTATCTATGTCACCAGCCGGATGGATTATCTTTCGGCGCATATTAACAACCATGCCTGCGCCCTTTGTGTGGAGCAGGGGCTCGGAGTGGAAGTGCCGCCCCGGGCGCAGGTAATAAGGGTCCTGCTCGATGAGCTGACCCGCATCGCTTCTCATGAACTTTGGTGGGGAGCTATGGCAATGGATCTCGGCGCCTTCACCCCCTTTTTCCATGCATTCCGAGAAAGGGAAATCATCAACGACATTATGGAGGAGACCTGCGGTGCCCGGCTTACCATGAATTTTATGGTACCCGGCGGACTGATGGCAGACATCCATCCCAATTTTCAAAAGAGAGTGAAGGATTTCATACAGGATTACCGAAAGAAGATCAAAGAATACGATGAACTGGTAACCGGCAATATCATCTTTCAAAACCGGATGAAGGAGGTAGGGTACCTGTCTGCAGAAGACGCCATTTCTTATGGTTGCACCGGGCCCACTGCCCGGGGCAGTGGTGTCAGCAGCGACCTACGCAAATTGTATCCCTACGAAGTATATGGCCAGGTGGAATTTGATGAGGTTCTCGAAACCGGCGGGGATTCCTTTGCGCGGTACCTGGTCCGGATACGCGAAATGGAACAGTCCATACGCATCATCGAACAATTGATCGATAACATCCCGGAAGGCGACTTTCAGGCAAAGACCAAAAATGTGCTCAAACTGCCCAAAGGAGAATTTTATTCCCGGGTAGAAACGGCCAGGGGAGAGCTGGGGGTATATATT
>JAJXYG010000299.1 GCA_021780705.1 Bacteroidota bacterium | reverse complement strand
ATTTCATAAAGATTTGCGAAATATTGTCACTCAATATAATTCAATCAGGTCAAAATGTCGTGAAAGGCAGTGAATTTATGACCCGAAAATGGGATGGTCCCTAATTTGATCTGTATGGATCAAATCTAAAACTTAAAATTATGACATACGTAAAATTCAACCAACCCACCCTCAGGTCCATCGACAGCTTTCTGGATCAATTGCTCAATGACACTCCCTTTTCTAACGGAAACCAACTCCATTTTCCACCTGTAAACATCTTTGAAACCAAGGATAATTATGAGTTGGAATTTATGGTTCCCGGAAGAAAAAAGGAAGACCTTAAAATTTCAGTGGACAAGGGAATCCTCACCGTCTCATTTGAAAAAGCTGAGACCACCGTGGAGGAATCTAAAAAACTGGTTACCCGGGAATTCTCCCTTCAGCCATTCAAAAGGTCCTTCACCATGGATGAGAAAGTTGTTTCCGATAATATTGCAGCAAAATATGAAAACGGACTGCTCGTCCTGACTATTCCCAAGAAGGAAGAAGTGAAGGTAGCTCCCAAGCAAATTGAAGTCAGCTAAGGATTATAGAGAGATAGAATGGGCATAATGCCGGATGTGCTTTGGATAGTGAGAACTCCCCTAAACAGGGGAGTTTCTTATTTATATCCCAATATCTTGAGCATACTTTGTGCACTTTGCTCCCGTGCATATACCCAGTCAATGAGTTTACCGTTCTTGTCACGGTCAAGTATAATGTGCTTGGGTGAGGGAATCAGGCAATGTTTAATGCCTCCGTATCCGCTAATTTGATCCTGGTAGGCACCGGTATGAAAAAATCCTACATAAAGAGGTTCCCCATTTTCGGTTTTGGGCAGAAAAACTTCATTGATGTGTTCTTCAGAATCATAATAATCATGACTGTCACAGGTAATACCTCCCAGGGTGACCCGCTGGTATTCGGAATTCCATTTATTGATCGGTAGCATCAGAAATTTCTCGCCAATCCCCCAGGTATCAGGCAAGGTGGTGATAAAGGAGGAATCAATCATGTACCAGATTTCCCGGTCGTTTTGCTTTTTCTCCCCGATTACACTGTAAATATGGGCCATGCTCTCCCCTACGGTATAACTTCCGAACTCGGTAAATATATTGGGCATCGGGACCTTGCTCTTTTTACAGGCTGATTTGATATTTCGAACGATCTCATTGATCATGAACTGGTAATCATATTCAAAGCCCAGGGAATGTTTGATCGGAAATCCGCCCCCGATATTGATTGAATCCAGTTCCGGACAAATTTTCTTAAGCTGGCAATACAGGTTAATGATCTTGTTTAGTTCACTCCAGTAATAGATGTCATCTTTGATCCCCTTGTTCAGAAAAATATGGAGCATTTTTAATTCAAACTTGTCCTCATTACCCTCAATTTCGTCCACATAGAACTCAAGTATATCCTTGCTGCGCATTCCCAGCCGGGATGTATAAAACGGGAAAGTGGGTTCTTCTTCTGCAGCCACCCGGATCCCGATCTTAAAGGGCACCCTGACGGATTTCTTATAGGCCTTCAGTTCATTTTTATTGTCCAGAACTGGTATGACGTTTTTAAATCCCGTATTCAACAGGCGGGCAATCCTGCTCGTATAGGCCTTTTGCTTGAAGCCATTACAGATTATGAAGGTATCCTTGGTGATCTTCTTTCTTTCAAAGAGTTTATTGATGATTTCAATGTCATAGGCAAAGGAAGTCTCCAGGTGAATGTTATGCTTCAGGGCCTCCTCGACAATAAAGGAGAAATGGGAACTTTTGGTACAATAACAGTAGTAATACTGTCCTTCATAGCGGTGCTTCTTGAATGCGGCGGCAAACATTCTTTTTGCCTTGTTTATCTGAGACCCGATCTTGGGAAGGTAGGTAAACTTGAGTGGGGTTCCATACTTATCAATCAGTGCCTTGATATCCACTCCATTATACTGAAGATAATCATCCTTCAAATCGAAGTCTTCCTGGGGAAAATTAAAGGTCTGGTTTACCAGATCCAAATAGGAATTATTCATTGACAATGCGGGGCTTTTGCTTAAAATTTCTACAAATGTAAAAGAATGAAATATTTATTGATCAAAAAAGCCGCTTCGAATTTGAAGCGGCTGTACAAATATTTTCCCCGGTACAGGTTATTTTACAGAAAGTACCAGACTCTTGAATGCTTCAGGCTCATTCATGGCCATATCTGCCAGAATCTTCCTGTTAAGATCAATCTTTTTCTCGGAAAGCCTGTGGATGAACTCGCTATAAGTCAGGCCTTCGGCGCGCACGGCGGCATTGATCCTGGCGATCCAAAGCCTGCGGTATTCGCGTTTTTTGAGTTTGCGGCCTACATAACTGTAGGTCATCCCCTTTTCCATCACATTCTTTGCGACGGTGTATACATTTTTCCTTTTGCCATAATATCCTTTGGCAGCCTTAAGGATTCTTTTCCTTCTGGCCCTGGATGCTACTGCATTTACTGAACGTGGCATTGCTAATAATTTTTAAAGTTTGAACCTTGGTTGAAATTTCTTTTAGAAAAGGTGGCCTATTTGAGCCTGAGGAGTCTCATCACAAAAGGCCTGTTGGCGTCACTGATCATACCCTTATTTCGCAAGGCACGTTTGCGCTTGGTACTCTTTTTGGTCAAAATGTGACGTTTGAAGGCTTTCTGGTAAGTAATTTCACCGGTTCCGGTTACTTTGAAGCGCTTCTTGGCGCTGGAGTTGGTTTTTACCTTTGGCATGTTGATGCGTTTAACTTTTACGCCCTTGCCGGCGCCCCCAAACGGTCGGGGAACTTATGGAGCCATGCGGGCAATGTGTTTTTGTCAATCCGTTTCCCCAAAACACAAAATTGAAAACGGGCAGCAAAGGTATTGTTTTTTTTCAAATGGACAAGGATTTTTTACTCTTCCTGAATTTGCCCCGGATCGGCACCGGGGCAGACTCGGGCTATTCAACGGGGTCATCTTCGTGCTGAAGGTCATGCAGGAAGTGAACCCCAATATGATCGTACAGGGAATGCTTATCTACAAAAAGCGATATGATGCTGGCCACCAGGCCTGCAATCATCATTTGAAAAATGACGTTGTGTCGGTCGTTCGTTTCCAGCACCAGAATATCGTACGTGAAGGGAGTGCGGGTTACTCCGTT
>JAJXYG010000093.1 GCA_021780705.1 Bacteroidota bacterium | reverse complement strand
ATTGCCAGGAGTTCCGCATCCGAAAAGCCCCCGGTGTTGACGATGATGCTGTGCACCTCATAACCCAGGTCTTCGGTAAAATATTTGACGCAATAAGAGGTATCCAGACCGCCGCTGAATCCAATAACTACCTTTTTTTTCATGAAGCCTAATTTATAGATTGAACAAAAAACTCATCAGTGACCGCTGCTTGTCCCCTTTCTTCCCTTTGAGAAATTTCAGGAGCCTGCTCTGCTTGAGACGCATGAATCTTTCATATTGGGTGGAATGCTCCTTGAAATCCGCAGCGGTTTGCTCTGGCTTGGGATGGTCGGCAGGGTCATACAGCATGGCCGTGCACATGCAGTTCTTACGTTCCTTACTCATCAGAATGTCGTAGTTGACACAACTCTTGCAGCCGGCCCAGAAATTTTCATCATCAGTAAGTTCTGAATAGGTAACCGGCTCATATCCGAGGTCGCTGTTGATTTTCATGACAGCCAGGCCTGTGGTTAGTCCGAAGATTTTGGCATTGGGATATTTCTCCCTGGAAAGATCAAAGATCCGTTTTTTGATCTTTTTGGCGATCCCCGTTTTCCGGTAGTCCGGGGCGACTACCAGGCCGCTATTGGCCACGAAGCCTTCCTTGCTCCAGGCTTCAATATAGCAAAAACCTACCCATTGTTGGGTATCGGTAAGGGCAATGACGGCCTTACCTTCCTGCATTTTGGTTTGAATATATTCGGTGGTTCTTTTGGCAATTCCGGTCCCCCGAGCCTTGGCAGATGCCTCCATTTCGTCGACAATCGTCTGTGCATGCTTAAAATCGTCGGAATTGGCAATACGAACAATTATATTTGATTGTTCCACTTTGCGAAGTTTAATTAGATAAATTGTTGAGTGAATTTCCTGGGATTTTTTCACTGATAGGGGCAGGGGCAATAAAAACTGCTCGGCCTATCAGCATCCAGGTCGCAAGAAACGGCGAATGGGGATTCTTCGCACGACGGCCGGCGCCGCAGGTCTCAAAGAAGAAGGTATGTTTTGCTGACCTTTCACTTTCGTTTCATTTAAATAATTGACCGCAAATGTATATCTATTTTTTAATTAAACTCCAAAAATATATCAAGAATTTGTTATTCTTTCGGGTACGGTATTTTCCACCCATTGCATCAGCTGATCGGCGATGGCCCTGTCATTGCTCAGGCGGGGTACCTTGTTCTGACCCCCGAGTTTGCCGACACTTTTCATGTAATGGATAAACCCGTTCTTTTCTACCACACGGACCTTCAGCGGCTGCAGGATATTTCCTTTGATGAGGTCATCATAATAGATATTCTTTTGGCACAAATTGGCATTGAGGCTTTCCTCAAAGGCTTCCATATCCGCAGGCTGCTGTTCAAACTCCACAAACCATTCATGGTAACTCTTCATAGCTGACTTGGAGATATAGGGTGCCACGGTAAATTCCGTAATCTTTGCCCCCAGATCGGTCGCAGATTTCATCATCGCTGCCTCCACTTCCTCTGCGATAACATGCTCTCCAAATGCAGAGATAAAATGCTTCACCCTACCGGTCACCACCAGCCGGTAGGGATTTAGAGATACAAATTTTACGGTATCCCCCAGGTTATAGGCCCATAATCCCGCATTGGTGCTGACCACCATGGCATAGTTTTCACCCATCTTCACCTCTCCCAGGGTCAGCCGGGTGGGGGTCTTGCTCGAAATTTCTGCTGCCGGTACAAATTCAAAATAGATTCCGCTGTCGGTATTCAGCAGCATTCCCTGCTGGGTAAGGTCATCCTGGAAGGCGAAGAATCCCTCGCTGGCAGGAAACAGTTCAATGGTATCTATGGGTTTGCCGATGGTCTCAAGCAGCTTGGCCTTGTAGGGCTCAAAATTCACCCCTCCCTGGACCATCACACTGAATTCAGGGAATATATCCTTGATCTTTTTGCCGGTACGGGCTACCAGGGCATCAAAATACATCTGCATCCATGGTGGAATCCCGCTGATGAGGGTCATCCTTTCGGTAAGGGTCTCATCCACAATTTTTTCCAGCTTTTCTTCCCAGTCGTTAATACAGTTGGTCTCAAAAGTGGGCAGTTGATTGGCCCTGAGATACCGGGGAATATGGTGGTTGACGATTCCGCTAAGCCTTCCCGTGGGAATCCCGCCGATCCGCTCCAGTTCAGGGGATCCGCTCAGAAAAATCATCTTTCCGTCGGAAAACTGGTTTTTCCCTGTCTTGGCCATATAGCAAAGCAGTGCATTCCGAGCCGTATTGATGTGATTGGGGATGGAGTCTTTGGTAATGGGGATGTATTTCACCCCGCTGGTGGTGCCACTGGTTTTGGCCAGATAGATGGGCACCCCTTTCCAGAGTATGTTGTGCTTGCCCTGCTTGATTTTGTCGATGTATTTCCTAAAATCCTCATAATCCCGGATGGGCACCTGCCTGACAAAATCCTCATGGTTCTTAATCGATTCGAAATGGTGTTCTTTCCCAAATTCAGTCTTCGTTCCGGTCTTGATCAGGGTTTGCAGGATGCGCTCCTGATCCGTGACCGCAGTTTTCATGGATTTTTGGATCTGCTTGTACACAAACCCCGCAAAAGGCTTGGCCAGGAATGACTTTATCTTCATCTTTTATTTGGCTTCATAAATTGTCCGCAAATTACAAAATTGAGGGCAAGTATTTGCTAAATCACTCACAATTACAGGGCCAGTCATGGTCCAGGTCTATGCAGGTCACTACTACCAGTCCGTCATCTGCCGGGGAGACCACGATTCTGAGGTGCTGCTCTTCAGTAGTATATCCTTCAATGGCATAGGTTTCATCCCCCTTTTTACTCAGTTCACTCTTGGAATAGTTGACCTTTCCCTCTGTAATGATCTCCGTGATTTCTTTGCGGGTGATGTGCCTGCAGTCCATCCGGCACATGGCATGGTGGGTCAGTACCAGGTGGGTGGTATCCCTGAACCGGACCTGGGGTGAGGCCTGGTTAAAAAATTTAGTCTCCTTAAGCAGCCAAATCCCCACAATCAGCAGGATCAGCATGGCTGAATACAACGTCACTCTACTTTTCATATCCGGCTGGGTTTTCAGCGTACCCTGATCGAGAAAGTTACTACATTTTTCCCTTGCCACGGCCCTTCTTTGGCAGGAGTGATTTCCAGCTGACCCCAG
>JAJXYG010000332.1 GCA_021780705.1 Bacteroidota bacterium | reverse complement strand
GCAATACCGCTTCAGAGAAGGAGATCGACGATTTCAAGGCAGCCATCCTGGCTGAACCCCGGAATTTTATCGCCCAACCCATCATCAGCCTGTCTTCTACCCCCTGTTATATTGATGGGGTACTCCAGCCCAGGAGGGTGGACCTGAGACCCTTTGCACTGTATGGACCGGAAGGGATCAATATTGTTCCCGGTGGGCTCACCCGGGTGGCGCTCAAGGAAGGGTCTATGATTGTAAATTCGTCCCAGGGAGGCGGCAGCAAGGACACCTGGGTTTTAGCGTGAAGGTTGAAGAATATGAGAAAAAGATCAAGGTTCATTTGCCTTTAATGGGTAACAAACCGTGGTAAGGCAATTGCTTGGATGAGCCGCTGAAAGGCGGTACACCTTACAAAAAGACAAACCGACCGCTTATGTTAAGTAGAGTTGCGGATACCATCTATTGGCTGGGCCGCTATATGGAAAGGACCAATGGGATGTTACAGGTCATTCTCACCCAGTATATTTCTTCCCAGGACTCCGATACCCATTTCAGCTGGAATTCACTATTGAAGATATATGGGGAGCTCTCGGATGAAGAAATTGAATCAATGGGTAAGAATTCGTCGAGAGCCCTGGACTATATTATTTTTGAGCCCACCAACAGCGCCTCTGTTTACAACAACATCCTATTTTCCAGGGAAAATGCCCGTGGGATCCAGGATCATATCACCAAGGAAGTCTGGCAATGCCTCAATGATTATTACCACCTGATCCGAAGTGGAAAAATCAGGGCGGAAATCAGCCAGGGAGATCCGGTATCTACCATGGACCATCTCATCAAAAGCGGATTGCTCTTTACCGGAACCATAGACACGACCATGACCCGGGATGAAGGATTTACCTTTATCAGTATTGGGCGGTTTCTGGAAAGGGCCGTACACTCACTGGATATCACCCGGATCAAAATCAATGAGATCCACCTGTTGAATTCTGAAAGCGACGATGCGCTCAAACTTCGCTATCTGCTCTATTCTCTTTTTGGGTTTGAAGTCTATTTAAAAATCTATAAGGGCAATTTCACTACCAGAAACACCCTGGAATTGATCCTCTACAATGAAGATTTCCCACATTCGGTGCTTTACAGCCTCGAACGACTGTATCGTTATTTTATCCGGTTGAGGGCGGACAGCCTGGCCGAGAATTTTGAAAGACTGGAATACCTGATCGGAAAAACCATGAACCGACTTAAATACAGCAATATGCATCAGGCGGATTTTCCTACCCTAAATAATTTTTTACTCGAATCCCGCCTTGAGCTTTTTGAAATATCGGCTGCCTTCAGCAAATATTACTTCGGGAATACTTAATTTTAAGCGACATGGCCAATTACCAAATCAAGCATATCACCCAATACCGTTATACTTCCACGGTAATCGACTGCACAAACCAGATACTGCTTTACCCTATTGTCGATGGGCACCTGGAAGTGAGAAGTCATTTTCTGAGGATCACCCATGATCCCGCCGTAGAAACCTTCACGGATTATTTTGGCAACCACACCGGGATATTTTCCATCATCAAACCTCATACAAGCCTGGTGATTGAATCCATTGCCGAAGTCATCACCAAACCGCTGGATTTTCCAAATGACCAATTACCCGCGGCTACCCAGTGGGAATCACTAAAGGACCTGCGCTATCATACCAGTTTCATTGATTTTATGAAACCTGAGGTATTCAGCCAGATGGACTCCGTAAAATCCATCCTGGCGGATATCACCGACCCCAGCAAAACCCCACTTCAAAATGCGGTGCTTCTTTCCGAATATGTATATTCCAATTTCAGTTATCAAAAGGGAATTACCAACGTGGAAACCAAGACCGAGGATGTGCTTAAACTAAAGGCAGGGGTGTGCCAGGATTTTGCCCATATCCTCACCATATTCCTTCGGTTGATGGGTATCCCTTCCCGCTATGTCAGCGGATATATCTGTCCTAAGGGAAAAGAAATGAGGGGGGAAGGCGCTACCCACGCCTGGGTGGAAGCCTATATTCCGGAATACGGCTGGCTTGGACTCGATCCTACCAACAATTGCCTGGTGAACGACCAGCATGTGAGGCTGGCTACCGGCAGGAATTTTGCAGATTGCACCCCAGTGAAAGGCACTTATAAAGGCAGTGGGGACCATATCCTGGAAGTTTCGGTAGAAATCAAGAACGGGGTTCATCGCACTACCCCGGAAATTGAGCAAAAGCCCAAGTTCAGTTACCAGGCAAAGAACCCGGGCGAGCCCATCAATACCTACCGTTATTACCAGGAAGTGCAACGAAAGCAACAACAACAGCAACAACAACAACAACAATAGCATCTATGGATGCAACCCTATTACACAAACCAAATAAAGGATCACATTATGAGCTATGAAGCAAAACCTACCCGGTACGAACACATGAAATACAGGAGATGCGGCCGCAGTGGCCTCAAACTCCCCATGGTCTCCCTGGGGCTGTGGCATAATTTCGGAAAAATCGATGACATGGAAACCTGCAGAAAAATCCTGCACACTGCCTTTGACAAAGGGATTACCCATTTTGACCTGGCCAATAATTACGGCCCCCCACCCGGTGCTGCCGAGGAAAATTTCGGCAAGATTCTCAAAAAGGATTTTCTGCCTTACCGCGATGAACTCATTATTTCATCCAAAGCAGGCTGGCAGATGTGGGAGGGACCCTATGGGGATTGGGGTTCCAAGAAATACCTGGTAGCAAGCCTGGACCAAAGCCTGAAAAGAATGGGGCTGGATTATGTAGATATATTCTATCACCACCGGCCGGACCCGGAAACCCCTTTGGAAGAAACCATGGGAGCCCTGGACCTGATCGTCCGCCAGGGGAAGGCCCTGTATGTTGGGATCTCAAGCTATTCTGCAGAGGAATCCAAACGCGCTATTGACGTGCTGCGGAGTCTGGGGACCCCCTGCCTCATCCACCAGCCCAAATACTCCATGATGGACCGCTGGGTTGAAAATGGATTATTGGAGGTGCTGGGAAATGAGCAGGTTGGTTGCATTACCTTTTCTTCCCTGGCCCAGGGATTGCTCACCAACAAATACCTGAAAGGAATACCCAAGGATTCCCGGGCGGGACGCCATTTGTCTAACGGTGCCATCACCGAAGCACAGGTAAAGCCTGAA
>JAJXYG010000066.1 GCA_021780705.1 Bacteroidota bacterium | reverse complement strand
TTCAGATTATGAGTGAGTGTCAGGTCCATGGTATACTGATGATTAATCACATCCGTGCCCTGAGCCACCCGCTGCTTTTGCTCGGCCGTACCAATGAAATGGCGAAAGGATTTGAAATAGCGGTTATTCATGTTAAATTCCCATTTTGATAAGGTGTCTGCCAATTGGCTGTGATCCATGGAACAAACGCCACCGGTACTTCGGATGGCGATGCAGCCTTGTGCATTTGCTTTCTGCGAGAAAAGCAGTATCACCAGGGCTAAAACGAATATGGGAGACATTTTTTTCATAACTATAGTTTGTTTTGCGTAAATAATTTAATCCTGTACTGGTGTGCAGATCAGCCTGACTTTTGATCAGGTTACTTTTTTTTATTTCGGGGGAAAGGTAGGTAGCATGTGACTTCGTAAAATAAATTCCTTCAAATCGGTTATCCCATAATGTTTCCACTGCCACTTGATCAGTTCCCCAAGCGAGAGGATCAGGAAGGCGCGGTGTGCCGCCCACCTTATCCTCCGGGTTGGGTAGGCGCCGTCCAGGATGGACAGGCGCACTATATGCTGTCAAAATGGAAGGAACGTAATTGCCAGAAGTAGCGACCTGAAGGAAGTGAACTTTATGGAACCTCTCCTTAATGAATTGCTCCTCCTGGGACCTGGAACTGGCAGGATAGTGCCTCATTGCTGCGCCACCAGCAGGATTTTGGGCACACGGTTGCATATAGCGATTGTCCGGCACCTCTGCTGCTATCCTACTTGTATTGAAATTCCTGGTCATAACTCTTATAAAATTCCCGGTCCATAAATCACGGACCTTGTTACCGATTGGGTATTGTAATTGGGGAGAGTGAATCGGAAGAAGTGTACTTCCGCCTGATCGATCCTCTGGGGGACCTGTCCCATCCTTTAATTTGAACTTACCGGGTACCAGTCATATGGTAAAGGGAAGCCTAATTAATGAGGTCGCAAATGCGGCCATTTAAGGCTAGGGCCATAGAGGAATCTTTCCTTTTTTCCACCTTGTGTAAGGGAATTGTGGGTTATCCATGGGCCTGAAAGGTTTCAAACCCTGAAGAGAGAGTGTATTAATGAATTCCAACCCGATTTCGAAGGAAGATAGTATGAGGCCGCTTGTATCCGGCAGCCCCTTCATATTCCCTCGGGCAGAACACCCCCCATCCTCTTAAATCTGTTTTTAGGCTTTCTGTGCCAAATTCATCGCAATTTGGGCTACTTGCTTCGCCAAGGGAAACAAAGGCCAAATCTGCGGCAAAGAATGTCGCTGTGAGCCATCCTGACCAAACAGGTAAAATCACCACTGGTGAAGAATGCTGGCTTCTTCTTCCTACACAGAAAGTCAATTTGAACTGATTTAATACTAATGAATAACTTGATACGGCAATGAGATCCGAATCCCATTTCCGTCAATCCTTTTAGAAAGTAGCAAAGGAGATCAGATATCCATGGCATCCGGGGGTTGTTCCGGAGATTGATGAGGAGTGGACATTAAATCACTTGATCCGAGAGGCAGCCAGTTTTTACCGGCTTCTTTTAACATTGCACTGCAGGAAACGGAGAAGGTGTATTCATCATAATCCCCCTGAAGGTTCTTAAAGGATATGGTCTTTGAATCATCAGACTTCTTTGAATTGTCATTCTGATTCAAATCCAGGGATCCCTTCACAAAGTCATTCTTTGCGGATTCCAGACTCATCACCTTCATATTGGGAATGGCCATTACATACAATGTATCGTTGGATACTTTGCGTTTGACATAATGATACAATACCCCGTTTAATTTGATTTCGCCATCATAGCGCTGGTAGCTGGCCCAGCTGGTAATATAAGGAAGGTTGATGGGTACCTTCAATTCTATTAATTGGGAATCATCGTACTGGTTCTTGTCCAAACGTGCTTCCAGTTGCGTATTGGCTCTGTGCAGCATAAAATCCACCACATACCGGTAACCCACCAGGTTAAAGGCAAAAATGAGGATCAATAAAGCGGCAGTGAATTTTCTCAACGCAACGTATTATTAGCGGGGCTAAGGTAGTAAAAAATTAATGAAACCACCCAAGTTTTGAAGCCTCTTTTTTTTTCAGAATCCCATTTCCAGTCTAAGTGCATGAATTTCCATCGATTAGTCCGCCAGCTGCCGAAAGAGGCCACCCCCCTAAAAACTATCCTCCCCAATAAAGGACCCGTTTATCCCTTTATTGGGATACCACGAAGGTTTTTCCGGAAGGTCCCACCCCGGTGATTATGAGTTTTTTCCATCCCGGAGGAAGCACCGTCTTATGCTGCACAATCCCGGTTGGGGTAATTTCAAGTCCCCCAAACCCCATGAGCACACTTTGGAGGAACCCTCCTGCACCGGTTGCAAAATAAGGATTGGTTCCTCCGGCGGTCTCGGCCAGCACTCCGAAAGGAGGCTTTTCATTGGGCTGGTAGGACTCCTTGAAGGCTTCCCATGCCTTTTCCGGTTCAAGAAGTCGTGCATGAAGAATGGTGAAAATGGCATGGGTCATTGCAGGGGAACCCTCCCCGATCCTCGATTCATAATAATTCAGGTCCTTTTGCACCTGCCTGGGGTCGGTAATTTCTTCCAGTGGGTAGGCCAGCAGGTTGGCATCAGCCTGCTTGATTTTCCGCCCGTCATACCCGGCATATTCCGAGGTGACCCCATTGCTTAGTTTAAGAATGGGGATATTATCTTCCACCCGCTTCCAGTCCGGATCCACGGGTTCATGCAGAATCTCGGCTGCCAGTTGCGCATAATGCAGATTGGCTTTGGCTGCCCCATTGGTATAGGCGTTATTGTCAACATTTTCCGCCCATTCATCTGCTGCCACCACATTATTGATGTTGTAAGCTCCGGGCCCCTTTCTTTCCACCCGGCTTGTCCAGAAATCGGCGCAGGCTTTGATCATGGGAAATCCCTTTTGCCTCAACCAGGAAGTGTCCCGGGTTACGGCAAAGTAGTTCCATGCAGCAATAGCCACGTCGGCAGTAATATGATGTTCAAAGGGGCCACTCAGTGCCCACACAGGCGTCTCTTCATTGCCGGTAGCGGCGCTCTCCCAGGGATACATCGCCCCTTTAAACCCATGGGCAAACGCATTATGCATGGCCTCAGGGAGTCTCTTGAAACGGTACTCCATCATACTTTTGGCCAT
>JAJXYG010000388.1 GCA_021780705.1 Bacteroidota bacterium | reverse complement strand
AAATTTGCGTGGCTTGTAAGGGTATAATTTGGCATGATCCAGGACCGAATAGGCCTGAGATTTCCCAGCGGATTCAGCAGGGTATATCTTGCCTACCCTGGAGGAGTCGCTGGAGGACTGGTCCGGAAAATCACTCTGGAAAATATTCTGACTCTGGGACGTATCCTGCGAAGGAGCTACCGGCATCGCCTGACCGTGGGCCATCCGGTCCAGGGTCATCAGCCTTTTCATATAGGCCGTGGGCCGGGCGGTGACATTGCGCCGGCGCAGGGTATTTTCATCAACCCTGAGTTTGTATAAAATTTTATCTCCCTCGTCTTCGGTTACTTCACTCACCTGGTTATTGTCCCCGGCGCCTTTGGTTTCCAGCAGATTGCTGGAATAATTGGATAGGGGGAACACATAGGTGGAATCATTGGTTACCGATACGATGGCTACTGAATCAATATCCGGCTTGTGGTATTCCTTTAATACCGAATCCACTTCGGGTTCGGTCGGGTTACGCAGGATCTCATCTCCGATGAGCACCAGGGTATCCAGTCCTGCATTGACGGTGGTGAAGAATCCCGCATACTGGTTGGCAATCCCGTTGAGGTCACTGACAAAGGTGAAGTGGTTGGTATTGTATTGCATCGGGTAGCGGGCATCCCCGAATTTCATATTGGTTAGCTGGGTAATCTGGTTTAGCAGGGCATTCGAAGATGCAAAATCCGTGATCATGAAGATGTTGAACCGGGAACTCATCAGGGAGGTATCAGATCCGGTAGCCCGGGCTGAGGGGCGGTTACTGGAAAAGATGATCCCGGTCTTACCCGGAAATGATACAAAGGAAGGGTACAGGTCATCGTAGACATCATTGGTGACCTGTTTCATCTTGTCGTTTTCGATGTCATAGGTGTAGATGTCTGAATGCCCGTTTTTTACTGCACTGAACAGCAGGGTCTGGCTGTTGATCATGTACTTCATGTCATTCACCTGATCAAAATACTGGGTAAGGTCCTTTTTCACGGGTTTAACCCTGGTAATGACATCGTAGACGAACAGGTTGAGGTGGCCCTGCATTTCATAGACCACAGCCAGCCTGGTGCCTTTGGGATCCCAGGCGGACAGGGGATATTTGGTATTGATCTGGTCCAGGCGATTATTGGTGCCGTATTTTAGAAGGGTCTTGTCATCACCCTGCTCGTCCAGGATAAGACTGTATTTTCCTTTCCGGTACTGTGCTACTGCATAGGAATAATCCCGTTTATTGGGATTGACACTGAAGTTGAAATAGTTGCTCCTTTTGGTGATGGTGTAGTCGGTGATCTCGCTTCCCTTGGGATAGTTCTTCCTCCGGTTTACATCCCCATCATATTTATTTTGTTCATAGTCCATAAAATCCGCCAGCACTTCCTTGAACTTCCTTCTTTTGGTAATTTGTTGCGAAGCCCGGTTCAGGCTCTTGTATACCCTGGCCAGGTAGAGCAGGTAACTGGTATTTTCCCTTTTATACCGTTCTTCGATATAATACCAGAAAGCATGTCCAGCCAACAGGGGGTTGTCAAATGCAAACTGGCCGAAATTGTTATATTTTCCGCTCTCAATGGCATTCCTTAGCTGGTTATCAAGAGTGGTACTCCAGTTTTGTCCCGCATAGGCAATGTAGCCGTCAATCAGCCATTGGGGCAAATCCAGCAGGGCTTTATTGCCTGCCACTTCCCCCAGGTTTTCTCCAAAAAGCTGGTTTTCAGTAAGCACCCGTGCAATTCCTTCGCGGATCTGCGTTCTCAGGTCGGCGTGATTTCCGTCGAAATATACCACCATCTTGTTGTTTACCAGTTGGGTGACCCCGCCCACACTCTGCCAGTCAATTCCCAGTCCGATATTACTCTGGCGGTAATCTCCGTAAGTATTGTACACGACGATATTGGCCCTGCGTTGCAGGGTATTTTCGGTAAAACGTTCCAGGGAGGGCAATTCCTCTTCGGCAACCTGTGCTACGAATTTCGCCAGTTCCTGGCCCCCCTGGCTAAAATATGCATTAAAATTGCGGGTCTGGTAATACTTCCATTTGAATTTCTTGTATTGGATCCTGCTTTTCCCATACACTACACTGCTGACCTGGGCATGGACGGTGAGAACGGAGGCTAGGGCGAATATCAGAAGAAGAAAAATTTTTTTAACACTATGATTCTTGTGATCTTGCATAACACACGTTAAGATAGGCCTAAAATTAAAGGTTTCGGATTAATCAGTGAAGTGAAATTACTCGATTTTTGCTTTTGCCATGTTCCATATACAAGTTTTAACTTTTAATGCGGTTCAGGAAAATACCTATGTGCTTTTCAATGAAAATAAGGACTGTATTCTCATAGATCCGGGGTGTTATGACCGTGAGGAAGAAGAGGAGCTCCGGAAATTTATCGACCACCATGAGCTTCATCCCAGGCTACTGCTCAATACCCATTGCCACCTGGATCATGTCTTTGGCAACCGGTGGGTGGCTGAGACCTATGGGCTCACCCTGCACCTTCATCCTGACGAGAAGCCCCTTTTGGATATGGCGCCCGCCTCCGGACTGATGTTCAACCTGCCCTTCGACAATTATGCCGGTGAACTGATATTTTTGAAACAGGGGGATAGGGTGACCCTGGGGGAAGATGAACTGACCGTTATTGAAGCCCCGGGTCATTCGCCCGGAAGCATTTGTTTTTACTGTGAAAAGCAGCAGTTCCTGATCGGCGGGGATGTGGTTTTTGAAAACAGCATTGGTCGTACTGACCTGCCCGGAGGAAGCCTTGAAACCCTTCTGGATAATATTCGAAAAAAGATCCTGACACTTCCTGAAGCTGTAGTGATCTACCCCGGCCATGGACCCTCCACCACGGTGGGCAAAGAAAAGCAGTTCAATCCCTTCCTGCAATAGCCGTCCTGCTTGCTGACGGGTTTGGGGAGGTTAGGGGGTGGCCTTGACTTCCATGCACAATTCTATTAGCACCCCTGCCGTACTGCGGGGATGAAGAAAACAGATCATCTTGTTGTCGGCGCCCGGGGTGGGCTTTTCCGCTATAAAGGCAAAGCCTGCAGCCTTGAGTCGCTGGATTTCTGAGTCGATATCTGCTACTTCAAAGGCGATATGGTGGATTCCTTCCCCCCGGGATTGAATGAACCGGGAAATGGGATCCCCGTCCCCGGC
>JAJXYG010000041.1 GCA_021780705.1 Bacteroidota bacterium | reverse complement strand
TGATGCGGCAATCCGGGCCAGGTAAGGTGCTGCAAATTTATTGAAATCTGCGGGGCTGAGACAGCCGCTCCAGCTGTCAAAGACCTGTATGGCATCTGCCCCGGCTTTCACCTGTGCCTTCAGGTAGGCCACGGTGGCATCGGTGATCTTTGCCAGCAGGCGGTGCGCCAGCTCAGGTTGGGTAAAACAAAATGCTTTTGCCTTGTCCCAGGTTTTACTGCCCTTTCCCTCAATCATATAACACAGGATCGTAAAGGGAGCCCCGGCAAAACCCAGCAGAGGGACCCGCTGGTTGAGTTCCTTTTTGGTTAGGGTGATGGCCTCCGTCACATAGTGCAGCCTTTCTGCAATCTCATCCGTCTCCAGGGCATTGATATCTTCTATCGTCCGGACAGTCTTTGGAAATTGGGGTCCCTTACCTTCTTCCATCAATACCTCCAGGCCCATGGCCTGGGGAATTACCAGGATGTCTGAAAACAAGATGGCGGCATCCACCCCCACCTGGTCCACTGGCTGGAGGGTAATTTCTGTAGCCAGTTCCGGGGTCTGAACCCGGGTGAAAAAGTCATATTTTTCCCTTAGACGAATATAATCCGGTAAATAACGTCCGGCTTGTCGCATCATCCAGACCGGAGGACGAGGTACCGGTTCCTGCCTCAGAGCCTTCAGTAAAAGATCATTTTTTAGCGCCTGCATTTAATTTGTTTTGCTTGAGTGAATAAGTTCGATTGCCTGCCTCACCAGCTGCGCTTTCCCGGGACGGGAAGCGGTAAACACCGGTTGATCGGTAAATTGTTTTAAGGAACCGGCAGTAGTGTCCCCAATGGCAAATATCCTGGTTTGCGGGTAAATCCGGTTCCGGGAGAAAAAACTTTCTACCGCACTCGGACTGAAAAACAAGACCGCCTCATAGATTCTGGACAGGGCCGCAGGAGTGAACAGGGTCTCATACACCTCCCATTCCTGAAGTTCCCATCCGGACTCCCTCAACTTGTCAGGAAGGGTATCCCTTCTTTTGTTTCCGCAAAAAAAATGGACAGGCCCCTCGGGTGCCTTCTCCAATATTTTGTCTGCCAGCAAGGATGCATCGGCTGCGACCGCAGCAATGGCCCCCGCTCCAAACACCTCTTCGGCGAGTGCACGGGTGCCTTCGGCGGTGCAATAGATTTTCCAGTCCGGTCTTTTTTCGATCAGGGATTGAAGCGCCCGGATGGCATGGGCACTCGTAAACACGGCAGTGAGGGGCTGGGAAAGGAGGCCTCTGATGGCGGACTCCGTCTGGGGAGCCAGGGAGGGTTTGATTTGTATAAAATCCATTTCCTCCAGTACTATATTGTGATCGGCTGCTTCCCGGACCAGCTTTTCTCCAACCGACCTGGTAGCCAGGATATGAGCCCTAGTTTCTTTCATGGCGGATGGCGTATAGGATGGATGCGGCTGCCGGATCTTCCAGCAGGGCTTCGGCGCAAAGATTGCCCAGGCGTGCCGCATCTTCTTTGGGGAGTTCCCTTTCGATATCAATGCTGGTTGACCCATCCGGAGCACAGATATTGCCTTTCAGATTTACTTTTCCATCATTTATGGTGGCCAGGGCGCTTACCGGGGTGGCACACCCTCCTTTCAGGGCCCGTAAAAAATCTCTTTCAATCCGGGTGCACAGGGCGGTGGATTCGTCATGGAGGTGCTGGACCGCTTCACGGGTATGGGTATCCTCGATTCGGCAGACGATGGCAATCGCGCCTTGGGAGGGAGCAGGCAGCATCCAGTCCAGATCAATAGAATGGGAAGGGCGAAGGTCAATTCGCTCCAGTCCTGCGGCCGCGAATATGGAACCGTTCCAGGAGCTTTCGCTCATTTTTTTGAGCCGGGTATTGACATTGCCGCGCAGATTTTCAATCCGGTGACCGGGATAGCGGTGCAGCCATTGGGCTTTCCGGCGGATGCTGCTGGTGGCAATGGTGGCCACACTGTCAAAATCTTCCAGGAAAGCAGTATCTCCGTTATGTACGAGGATGTCCTTGGTGGACGCCCTTTTCAGCACTGCGGCAAGGACCAATCCTTCCGCCAGCTGGGTAGGGACATCTTTCAGGGAATGTACGGCCAGGTCTACCCGTTGGTTCAGCAGGGCCGCATCCAGGGATTTGGTGAAAATGCCCTGAACTCCCAGTTCATAAAGAGGGGTAATGGTATCGATGTCGCCCTCGCTTTTGATATAGACGAGGTCGGCAGCGGTTCCGTGACCATGGAGCAGGGACTGGACAAGCGTAGCCTGCCATGCAGCCAGTTGGCTTTCACGGGTTCCTATCTTAAGTACCTGTTTCAATTCATATGAAGGTAACTGTTCAGTGCAGTGATACACTGACAACCTATATTTTTTTGATGGTCCAATTGTAATGCGAGCGAAGATACAGTTTTGTGGATTTTTTCTTCGCTGAACTCAAGGTCAGGTTGTATTTCACTTAGTTCGTAGAGCTGGCTTTTTACGGCGCGAAGGATAGGGCTGTGGGCCTGCTTGCGATACCAGTCGCACAAATCCTTCATGTTGTCATTGAGAATGTCTACTGCCTTTGGAATTTCTGCTTTGCGCAAATTGATGGTCTCGTCCAGTTTGGCAGAGATTTCATCGACATTCATCAGGGTCACTCCCTTGATCTTTTTCACTTCAGGATCCACGTTCTGGGGCACAGAAAGATCCAGGATCAGCCTCGGTTTCTCGGAGGTGAAAAATTCCGGGTGGACCATATAGGTTTCAGAAGCAGAGCTGACGATGATTACATCGGCGGAGTCTGCCTGGCGGGAAATATCTTCAAATGGGAGATAGGTCGCGTCGCAGGCTTCTGCCAGCGCCTGCGCCTTGGAATCGGTGCGGTTTGAAAAGTGTAAAGCCGCATTGGGCAGATAGCTTCTCAGGTTCTTTCCGATATGGGAACCAAATTTTCCGGTACCGATCAGCAAAATATTTTTGGATCCCAGTTCGGATATCTGATCCCGGATGATTTCAATGGCAGCATAAGAGACTGAAACCGTGCCTGAACTCAGGCCGGTATGGGTCTTGATATCTTTGGAGGATTTGAGTGCATAATTGACCACCCTTTCCATGAAGGGACTGAGGCATTTGTTTTCCTTGGCCTGACGGGCAGCCTGTTTCAGCTGGGCCAGGATCTCGTAATCTCCGATGA
>JAJXYG010000198.1 GCA_021780705.1 Bacteroidota bacterium | reverse complement strand
GTTGCGGTATCCTGCGCTGGTATTGCTATACCAATCAGGATATAAATTACCACCGGAGCCGGCCCATTCCAGGAAGTGGAGATACGCATTGGAAATATTCACCCCTTCTGTCGGATAATTGAACGGCGTCAGGAAACTGAGTCCAAAGGGATGATTGTCCCTGGTGACATAGTAGATCTGGGATGCGGGAACCGAAGCATCCTGGATCGTCCCGAACAGAGAGGTACTGGCCAGGTCGGTAGGGGCCATATTGGGCAGATGCACTTCATATCCCCTTCTGCCATTGCTGATGGCAAATGGATTGAAGGGTGCGGTGCCGAGGGTAGAGGCGTCCACCGGAGCATTAAACAGTACATAGATATGAGAAGTGTCCCCTGATACTTTTGGCTGAGACATGTAGGTGTTGATCATATTGGCCCCGTTTCCGATCATGTTGGCATAATTGTCAAAGGGAATGATGACTGCTTTGGATTGCCCCGCCTCGGTCCCATTGGCATTAAGGGTGATGAGGGTGTTTCGGGTGCTCTGGCCGGTGACGGTCTTAATCAGGTCGGGACTGAAGGGGAACTGTACGCCAAAGCCATTATAGAACCGGGCGCCTGCCGCAACCGGGGCATAGTCGGCATAGAATTCTACCGTCTTGTTGTCGGCATTGGTGATGAATTTATACCGGTAAGAAACCACCAGGTCGTTCAGGTCATAGTCACCAGTATTGGGCCAAAGGTCTTCGTAGGCAAGGGTACCCCAGGTGTTTTGGGAAGGGAAGTAGTTGATATAAGCCCGGGTGGGATCATTGGGGAATGCATCCTGTGCATCGGGCACTCCGTCTCCATCTGAGTCATTGGGAACGGCCACCTTCTGTACGTCATTTTGTGAAATGGCGGTGATGGGATTGGAGGTGGCGTAAACTACCACATCATTGAAATCATGATCACAACTGGGAGACTGACGGTTGAGGTCTTCAAATCCAATCAGGTACTGGTTCTGATATTGCAGCAGCACGGTATGGCGTTGAAGGGTCGGATCGGTCTCTGGGTTCAGGTAACTGTCGGTAAAGAATAGATTGGAGGTATAGGGATTGACACTACCTTGGTTCCAGCCGTTGCCAAATAACACCAACCCAATGGTCGTACCCGGATCAAAGGTGCCGATTTTGATCTTATCGCCCTGTCGCATATTACCCCCACTACCCAGCAGACTGCAGTTGGGAAAAGCATAGTGAATGGTGTCAATATCATTGATAGTGGCCGGTGGGTTTCCGGTGGGATACTTGTACCAACCCATGGCATTCTGATTGCCGGCGCCTTCGTAGGTGAAAGTCAGCCACACATCTGCTTTTTGTGTGATGACAATATCGGAAGCGGAGCCACTTGAAATATATTGAGGATGCAGGGTGCGCACATCCACCTGCTCGGGAAGAGAAGCATTCAGGTCTGCGAGCAGGTCAGAGGAGATGACATCAGAGGGAGATACCAGGTATTTGGGTCTGCCATAATTATCATAGCTACCCATGTAGACAAATTTCGTGGAGGTCCTGTAAGAATATCCGTCAGGGGTTAGCCCCGTGGCGGTATTTTTTCCATTTATTCCGGTAGCCACTGTAGAGGAAAGGTTGCTTCCGGAATTCAGGGCACCGCTCACATCTCCCCCAAAGCCGTTGGGCCCGCCGAGGATACAATTTACCGAAGTGCTGTTTATGGCCACCTTGGCCAGCCTGATCAGTCCCACATAAGCAGGGTCGACCACCAGGGTGTCGCAGCTGGTGGGTACGGTAACCTGGGTGGTCAGGGAGCCTCCGGATCCAGTACTCCCGGTGTAGACCAGTTGACCCAGGCCGCTGGCATTCAGGGTGTAAATGTGGATGGAAGCAGCACCGATAGGTTTGTTGTCGGTGGTGAGGGTGCTGACACTGACGGTCAGGGTCTTACTGGTAGCATAATTGAATCCAACCGGGGCAATGGCGACACCGGAGGTGTCATTGGGATTACTCCCAGCAGGAGTCTGGTTAGAATTCAGATTTTTCTGGCATCCCATAATTACCAGAGAAAAAGTGGCTACTAAAGCGATGATCTTTTTCACATTCGTTAGTTTAGATGTTTACATAGATTGATTCGGTATAAATTTTCAATTTCAATGCCGGACCCAATAAATGTTACAGTGATTTGATAATCAATGGTAAATTTTTTCACATCCTCTGTTGAATATTCCAGAGGCTGGAAATTTTCCAGTTTATGGAAAATATCAGGCCTCTATTAAGCCCTGGAAGGGCTTGTGAGAAATGGCCAGATGGGGTTGAAATTATATTTTGGTTGGCTGCTTAATAATTGAGGTATACCAGGAAGGCGCCTGCCAGGACCAGCAAAAGGATTACCAGAAAAATACGGGTACGTGTAAGGTGCAATTTCTTCTTAATGCCATCCATCACCTCTTTGGGCGATTGCTCCTTGTGATTGATGATCTGCAGTAAAATCACGGAACTTCCCATTACAATGACAAACAAAATGAATACAAGCATATTGGTCAGCAAGGTCATGGAATCCGCTTTTTGAGTGCAAAGTACACATAATTCCCTAAGGGGTTCCGGGCCTGGGGACAGGAAGGGATCCTATTCAATCCGGATCAGCTTATGAAGGAAGGCAAGCCTCACCAGGTCGGCTGTATTTTTGGCATTGAGTTTTAGCAGCAGGCTCTTGCGGCAGGTATCGACCGTATGGGTGCTTATTTGAAGATCTGAGGCCATTTCCGCATTCGTATAACCCTCTTTAATCAGGTTAAGTACTTCTTTTTCCCGGCGGCTCAAAATGATCTTTTCTTCGGGATGGAGCGACGCAGCTCGCAGGGTCTGTATGGCTTCAAAGGCTAAATAGGTTTTTCCCGCTGCGGCATCCAGGATAGCTTCCCGTAATTCTTTCTGGGAGGCATGTTCAGGATATACCCGGAGGCTCCATTGTCCAACATATTTTGGACATAACTCGCATTGTTAAAAGTGCTGAGCCCGAGAATCTGGATGGCAGGATACTGCTCCTTGATTTCCCGGCATAGAACAATTCCATTCCCATCAGGCAGGCTGATGTCCAGCAGCATGACATCCGGCTGCTGAATTTTTAAAAAACCCGGGCAGGACGAGGGGTTGGAGGCCGAACCAATCAGTTCAATCTCCTTTTCATTCATAAGCAGGGAGCGATTC
>JAJXYG010000357.1 GCA_021780705.1 Bacteroidota bacterium | reverse complement strand
CCGAAGCTGCCTGGTAACGGGGTTCCCCTATACCTACCTGGACCAGCCCAACGGACCCCTGCAGGTATTTGAACGCCTGATCCGCCGGGGGGTGCCTGTCAGAAGACTGGGCAGCGCCGCCATCGACCTTTGCTGGGTCGCCGCAGGCCGGTTTGACGGATTTTACGAACACCAGCTGAATGCCTGGGACAGTGCGGCGGGATACCTGATGGTGGAAGAAGCCGGCGGCAGGGTAACCGACCTGAAAGGCGGCCGCTATTCCCCCTTTCAGCCGGGAATCATCGCCACCAATGGCCTCATCCACGAGGATCTGGTGAAGTGGGTGGCAGGAAAAGATTTTGAAGGGGAAGCATTGTAGCAGGAGCTAACAGGGCCCTGGTGGCTTAAAAATGATAATCATATGGACGAGCGTACAGAGATAGGAAAACTGGGAGAATTTGGTCTGATCGACCACCTGACCCGCAACAATGAAATCCGCAATGCCACTACCGTTATCGGGGTGGGGGATGACGCTGCGGTACTGGACCACTTTGGCAAGCAGGTCGTGCTTACTACCGACATGCTGGTGGAAGGGGTTCATTTTGACCTGATGTATTTTCCCCTGAAACACCTGGGATACAAAAGTGTGGTAGTGAACCTCAGTGATGTATATGCGATGAACGCCACTGCCCAGCAAATTACGATGAGCATTGCGGTGAGCAACCGCTTCAGCGTGGAAGCCCTCGATGAATTCTATGACGGGGTATACGCCGCCTGTGCACGCTACGGGGTAGACCTGGTCGGGGGTAATACGACCACCTCCCAAAAGGGATTTATCATCTCGGTGTCGGCCATCGGTGAGGTGGCCCCGGGACACTATGTCTGCAGAAATACCGCCAAGGCAGGAGACCTGCTGTGTGTCAGCGGCGATTTGGGCGCCGCCTTCCTGGGGCTAACCCTCCTGGAACGGGAAAAAAAGATTTTTCTGGAAACCAAAGGGGTGCAACCGGACCTGGAAAACCAGGATTATATCATCGGTCGCTTTCTCAAGCCGGAAGCCAGAAAGGATGTCATTGAATTTTTTGCCGAAAAGGAAATCATCCCCACCGCCATGATCGACATCAGTGACGGGCTGAGCAGTGAAATACTGCATATATGCACCCAGAGCCAACTGGGGTGTACCCTCTATGAAGAAAAGATCCCCGTCAATGAAATGGCCCGGCAGTTTGCCTATACGCTCGAACTGGATCCTACCGCCTGCGCACTCAGCGGCGGGGAGGACTATGAACTGCTCTTCACCATCGATCCGGGGGATTATGAAAAGATTGCGGCCCACGGAGACCTCAGTGTCATCGGCCACCTCACCCAGCAGGAGGAAGGAATCAGGATCATCACCCGGGGAGGCAATACCCATCCTTTGACCGCCCAGGGGTGGAATGCCTTCAGGTAGCAATCTGTACACAGGGAAGATATCCTTTTTGCTCCTGCGAATCTACCGCAACCCCAATTTCAGGTCTGTGGGTGGGTTCGGGATACCCGGAACGGGTGCGCATATCCTGAAAAACTCAGTACCTTGTTTAAAACCCAATGGTATGGACAAATCGAGGAGGTGCGACTTGAATCCTTGATGCCACAGGACTTAATCCTGATAAAGCCCGGAGAAAAAGTCCCTGCCGACGGTATCGTAACGGAAGGAAGCAGCTACCTCAATGAAGCGATGCTCACCGGAGAGTCTCTGCCCGTGAAAAAAGAGACCGGAAACAATCTGATCGGAGGCTCCCTTAATGGCAATGGGTCTTTAAAGATGAGGGTATTGCACGCCGGCAAGGACAGCTATCTCCATAAGGTAATTACCCTGGTCCAGCAGGCGCAAAAGGCCAAATCCCACATACAGAACTTGTCTGACAGGGCCGCCAAATGGCTTACCTATATTGCCCTTGCCGCGGGTTTGATAACCCTTGCAGTCTGGCTCGAACAGGGAAAGACCTTCGTCTTCTCTTTGGAGCGAATGGTTACCGTAATGGTCATCGCCTGCCCTCATACGCTCGGACTCGCCATCCCGTTAGTTGTGGCAATTTCTACGGCTGTGTCCGCTCAAAATGGTTTGTGGATCAGAAACCGCACGGCTTTTGAGGAATCCCGAAAAATTAGCGCCATTTTGTTTGACAAAACAGGTACGCTCACTACCGGTATATTCGGAGTGACCCGGTTCCATACGCTGACCGATGGATTTGCCAGGGAAGAAATTCTACAATGGGCAGCTACGCTCGAACAGCCCTCTGAACATCCCATTGCGGTGGGGATTGTCAACAAGTCAAAAGAATTGAACCTTTCGCTCTTAAAGGCGGAAAATTTTGAGGCCATCCCGGGAATGGGTATGCAAGCCAGGGTGGAACACAAACAGGTAGGAGTGGTAGGCCCGGGATATCTGGCGGAAAAAGGGGTCCCCATTCCCAAAGAAGCGGCTTCCACCCAGGCCGAAACGGTAGTTTTTGTGTCCATCGAAAATCAAATCGTGGGATGGATTGCCCTGGCTGATGCAATCAGACCCGAAAGTAAAGGCGCCATAGAGATTTTTAGGCAGGCACGGATCAAGGTCTACATGGCTACCGGCGACAATGAAAAGGTAGCCGAACCTGTATGCAAAGAGCTGGGTCTGGATGGATTTTACGCTTCCGTGTTACCCCAACAGAAAGTAGCAATTGTAAAGGGGCTTCAGGATAAGGGCGAATTTGTGGCCATGACCGGGGACGGAGTCAACGATGCACCTGCATGGGCACAAGCCAATGTGGGAATTGCCATAGGTTCCGGTACCGATGTAGCTGCTGAGACGGCAGACATCATCCTGGTGCACAGCAATCCCAGGGATATCGCAAGCCTGATCCTTTTTGGAAGAGCCACTTACCGAAGAATGATTCAAAATATCGCCTGGGCGACCGGATATAATATGGTGGCCATCCCGCTGGCGGCCGGAGTCCTGTATCGCACCGGTATTGTCCTGGGTCCGGCTACCGGGGCAATCCTGATGAGCCGCAGTACTATAGTGGTGGCAATCAATCCCCAATTATTAAAAAAGCAGATCAGAAAGGTAAATCAGTAGGATAGATAACATCCTGCTAGTGAAACTCCGGTGGGTCGGACCCTGTTATTAGGGCGGTTGTGGAAGGCAGCCATATCCTTAGGGTTAATTTAGCAATTCGGGGGAAGCACCAATTGCGAATTATGGTTACATTTGATCTTATC
>JAJXYG010000256.1 GCA_021780705.1 Bacteroidota bacterium | reverse complement strand
TTTTTTCGCTGTTAGTCACGAAATAGGGAGAAATATATCCCCTGTCGAACTGCATACCTTCCACTACTTCAACAGTAGTATCGGTTCCTTTTGCTTCTTCCACAGTGATTACCCCTTCTTTACCCACTTTAGTCATGGCCTGGGCAATCAGTTTACCGATGGACTCATCGTTATTGGCTGAAATGGAAGCTACCTGCTCTACCTTGTCAATTTTATCACCCACTGCTTCAGATTGCTTTTTGAGGTGTTCTATTACTGCACCCACCGCTTTGTCAATTCCGCGTTTCAGGTCCATAGGATTTGCACCGGCAGCCACATTCTTCAAACCTTCGCTGATAATAGACTGTGCCAGCACGGTTGCTGTAGTGGTTCCGTCTCCCGCTATATCGGCGGTTTTGGAAGCTACTTCTTTTACCATTTGTGCACCCATGTTTTCAATGGGATCTTCCAGTTCCACTTCCTTGGCTACAGTAACCCCGTCTTTGGTGATACTGGGAGCGCCAAATTTCTTTTCAATTACTACATTGCGGCCTTTCGGTCCAAGGGTTACCTTTACGGCATTTGCCAGGGTATCCACGCCCTTCTTCATTTTGTTACGGGCTTCGATATCAAAAAATATTTGTTTAGACATAATTTAAATAATTAATGTTTTGAAATTGGGTTTATTTCACTTTCATTAGGATGTCAGAAGCCCTCATGATGAGGTAATCTTCCCCTTCGATGGTAATTTCTGTTCCGCCATATTTTCCGTAGAGAACGGTATCGCCGGCTTTTACCTGTAATGGCACTATCGTACCGGTTTGCTCAGCATACTTTCCTTTCCCTACAGCAACCACCGTACCTTTCTGGGGTTTTTCCTTGGCTGTATCGGGAATTATGATTCCGCCTGCCGTCTTTTCTTCGGCAGCATTTGGTTTCACCAGAACTCTGTCATCGAAGAGTTCAAAAGATTCTTTTGCCATAATCGTAAAATTTTTGTTTGATTTTTTTAGATAAAGACTTACCCTAATAATTGTACCAATTATTCAAATCAGTTTTGTTGTCATATTGAGAGGGCTGGTGGCAGAAAACACACGCCGGGTTCCGCCAAAATTTCATAAAACCCCTGGGGGGTGCGGGGTAGTTTTGTCAGATTCCCCTTCCAGGAGTTGAGCGCTTCCACACTTTTCTGGAAATTACTTTTAATGTGCTGGTTTTAAGCCACATAGCGAATATAGCCGGAATCCAGGCGCACGGACCGAACGCTTCCTGAAGGAACCGGGCCGCAGGAGTTTTCCAAAGAGTCAGCGGGCTGAACCTGCTGGAGTCAGTAAAAACCTCCGAATCGGGAATGCTTCCCTGCCACCTTTGGGCTCTGATTATTCCAAACCCCATTTGGATCCTATTAGGGATATTTTTTCCCGGGGTAGCCGGCTTTCCCCATAATGGCCTTTGAGACTCTTTTGACGAAAAGCTTCGTATAATGTAACGGCACAGGCGACAGAAATATTCAGGGATTTAATAATTCCCACTTGCGGAATGATAAAGTTGCCATCCGCATATTTTAAGAGGGTTTCACTAACCCCCAGAGACTCATTTCCAAATACCAGCGCCACCGACTGTGTCAGGTCCAGTTCGTAAAGCCCGTGGGCGTCTTCAGAAAGGTGGGTGAGATAGATTTTATCGTAGTGCCTTCTGATTTCAGCAAAGCAGGCTTCCGCATCAGTGTATGGATGAATCGTCAACCATTCTGCCGCGGTGGAAGAGCTTCGGTACCCCCATTTCTTATGGGGGGGTATCCGGTCATTTAATATATAAACATCCTGTATCCCCACTGCATCACAGGTTCTCATTACTGCAGACACATTATGAGGATCAAATACATTTTCCAGGACCACCGTCAAATCAGGTTGACGCTTTTGTAATACGGAAGTAAGACGGTCTCTTCGTTGCGGGGTCATGAATTATGGGGTTTTACAAACTATACAGAAAGACAGTGCCCTCAGGCCCTCAGAAATCTGCCGTTTAACGCTGGTGTCTTTCCTTAAGAATTTCTACCACTTCGTCAAGTTGGGTACCTTTTTCCTTGAGCAAAACCAGGAAATGATAGATGAGATCTGCCGCCTCATTGAGGAACAACTTCTTATTATTGTCTTTGGCTTCAATTACCAGTTCCACGGCTTCCTCTCCCACCTTCTGGGCAATCTTATTCAACCCTTTCTTGAACAGCGAAGAAGTATAGGACCCTTCCACCTGATGCTTTTTGCGGTGGCTGATTGTTTTTTCCAGGGCATGGAGAAAGTCCTCAGAGGTATTGGTCTCATTAAAACAAGTATCGGCCCCGGTGTGGCATACCGGGCCATCCGGTTTAGCCTTTATCAGCAGGGTGTCATGGTCACAATCATGCAAAATAGCTTCCAAATGCAGAAAATTATGACTGGTTTCCCCCTTCACCCATAACCGCTCCTGAGACCTGCTGTAAAAGGTGACCAATTCCGTTTCAATGGTCGCTTTAAGTGCCTCCGGATTCATGAAACCCACCATTAAAACTACTGAGGTAGTGGCATCCTGAACCACAACGGGCATCAGTTCATGTTCATACTTTGCGAAATCGAGCCTTTTGCTCATTTCGGAATAATCCTTCATCATAATCTTACATTAATGTGCTTATTGGTTAAAAACCGCTTTAATTGCGGGATTTCAATTTCCTTATAGTGAAATACGCTGGCGGCCAGTGCAGCATCAGCGTGTGCCTGCTGAAATACCTCAACAAAATGCTCCATATTTCCAGCACCACCTGATGCAATTACCGGTACCGGCAACTCCCTGGCAAATTGCAGGGTAAGGTCCAAGGCAAACCCGTTCTTGGTACCGTCATGGTTCATTGAGGTGAGCAGGATTTCCCCTGCTCCCAGTGACACTGCCTTTTTTGCCCACTCAAATGCGGGTACACCCGTGGGCAGCCTGCCGCCATTCAAATATACATACCATTGTCCATCGGATTCTTTTTTGGTGTCAATGGCCAGAACCACGCACTGGCTTCCAAATGCTTCCGCCATTGCTGCAACCAAATCCGGATTGCGAAAGGCAGCCGAGTTCACGGATATTTTATCAGCCCCGTTTTGAAGCAATTCTACCCCATCTGCTACTGAGGAAATTCCCCCGCCTACGGTAAAAGGAATATTGATATGGGCGGCAATATTTCGAACCAGGGCCACCAGGGTCTTTCGTTTCTCCACCGTGGCCGTAATATCCAAAAATACCAGTTCGTCTGCCCCCTGGCGGGAGTAATACATGGCCAGTTCCACTGGGTCCCCTGCATCCCGAATATCCACAAAATTAATTCCCTTAACCGTCCTGCCATTATTGATATCCAGGCAGGGTATGATTCTTTTGGCGAGCATCAGCTTTCAATTACAAATTTTTCCAATTGATCCACCGTGATTTTTCCTTCATATAATGCCTTACCCACAATAGCACCGGCACAACCTGCCTCCTTTAGTGCCACCAGATCTGCAAGGGAGGAGACCCCACCACTGGCCACCAGGTGAAGGAAAGGGTAATATTCCAGAATTTCCCGGTATAAATCCAGAGAAGGGCCCTCCATCATGCCATCTTTTGAAATATCAGTACAAAATATGGTTCCCATTCCCTGATCCATGAGGTTCCCAATGAAGGGAATTAAATCCAGACCGGTATTTTCTTTCCACCCGTGAATCCTGACCTTTTTGTCCTGTACATCCGCACCAGGCAGGAACTTCCCAGGCCCAAATTCGGTAATCCATTGTGCAAATAATTCCGGATCTTTTACCAGCACGCTTCCCACATTGACCATTTCGGCACCGGCCTGGAGCACCCTCCGGACGGATTGGGTGGTCTTGATTCCACCTCCGAAATCAATAACAAGGCTCGTTTTTGCCGCAATCCTTGTCAAAACGGGCAGGTTTCTAAGGCTCATTCCCCCAGCACCATCCAGGTCGACCAGATGCAATCTCCTGATTCCTGAGCCCTGGAGCCTCAAAGCCACTTCCAGCGGATCTTCCTGGTAAATGGTTTTCCTGGAATAATCCCCTTCGGAGAGTCGTACGCATTTTCCGTCAATCAGGTCTATCGCTGGAATGATTTCCATTATGGGAGTTTTATAAAATTTTCAAGGATTTTAGCCCCGACCTCTGCCGATTTTTCCGGATGAAACTGCACTCCAAAGAAATTATCCTTTCTGAGCGATGCGCTATAAGGGAGGAGGTATTCGGTGGTAGCAATGGTCTGGTCAGACAATTCAGCATAATAGCTATGAACAAAATACACATAGGAATTTTCGCTTACCCCTTCAAACAACGGGGATTTCAGGTTTTTCAGGGTATTCCATCCCATCTGGGGAATCTTGTAGGCTTCCTTTTCATTAACCCCTCCATTATCAAATTTCCTGACCCGCGGGTTGAAAATTCCGAGGCAGGGGGTATCTCCTTCTTCGCTGTGCGAGCAGAGTAACTGCAAACCCAGGCATATTCCGAGCACGGGTTGTGTGAGTCCGGTTATGACCCTGTCAAGGCCGTGAGCCTTAAGAAACTCCATGGCTGATTGCGCATGTCCGACCCCAGGAAAAATGACCTTGTCCGCACCTACTATCTCTTCTGGCTCGGAGGTGATGGAAGCATAGATTCCCAGGCGCTGAAGGGCATACCACACACTCTGTACATTTCCGGCATTGTATTTTATGATGGCTAATTTCATAATAGTCCTTTTGTGGAAGGCAGGGCATCGTTCAGAGGATCTCTCCTTATGGCCATTTTGATGGATTTGGCAAAGGCCTTAAATATGGCCTCAATCTTGTGATGTTCGTTCTCCCCTTCCGCTTTTACATTTAGATTGCATTTGGCTGCATCGCAAAACGATTTGAAGAAATGAAAAAACATTTCAGTAGGCATTTCACCGACTTTTTCCCTTTGAAATTTCGCCTCCCAAACCAGCCAGCTTCTTCCGCCAAAATCAAGTGCCACTTGTGCCAGGCAATCATCCATGGGCAATAAAAATCCGTACCTTTCAATGCCTCGTTTATCCCCCAAAGCCTTCAGAAATGCTTCGCCGAGGGCTATCCCCACATCCTCAATAGTGTGATGTTCATCAATATGCAAATCCCCTTTGCACACAATTTTCATATCGATTCCTGCATGTCGGGCAATCTGAGCCAGCATGTGATCAAAGAAGCCCAGGCCTGTACTGATATCCGACTGCCCCTTTCCGTCCAGGTTGATCGAAATTCCAATCTGGGTTTCATGGGTGATTCGTTCGTGGGTATATATTCTCGGAGGACTCTTGAGAAAGTTGTAAATATCCTCCCAGCCCTGAGTTTCGAGGGCAATTACATGGGCAAGGTCACCGGAGGTGTCTTTCAGCTCTGCGGAGCCCAGGTCGTCGTGGTTATTGAACCAAAGGGCCTTGCACCCCAGGTTTTCGGCCAATTTTACATCTGTCAATCGGTCGCCTATGACATAAGAATTGGCCAAATCATATTTTGGGGCATCCAGGTATTCGATCAGCATCCCTGTCCCTGGTTTTCGGGTGGGCTTATTTTCATGGGGATAAGAGCGGTCTATAAATATCTCATCAAAAATGATCCCTTCGTTTTCGAAAGCCCTTAAAATAAAATGCTGGATCGGCCAGAAAGAATCTTCCGGAAAAGCCTCCGTACCCAGCCCGTCCTGGTTGGTCACCATCACCAGTTCGAAGTCCAGTTCCCGGTGAATTTTTCCCAGGAACTCAAACACGTGGGGGTAAAATTCCAGTTTATTATACGCATCCAGCTGGTAGGTCGGGGGTGCTTCCTTTATCAGGGTGCCGTCCCGGTCAATAAAAAGTACTCTTTTAGCCATGAGGGTAATTCTTTAAAGCATCCAGTAATATTTCATTTTCTTTTTCAGTGCCAATGGTGATCCTGAGGCAATTTTGGCAAAGAGGCTCCTTGCTTCGGTTTCTTACAATAATCCTCTTTGCAGAAAGAAAGTGGTACAGATCATCAGCATCTTTGGTCTTCACCAGCAGGAAATTGGCGTCCGAAGGATAAATTTTTTCAATAAATGGAAAATGGGTCAATGCCTCCTGAAGCAGCATGCGTTGTTCCACCGTTACCCGGATCGTTTGGTTCACGGATTCGAGGCTTTCCAGGGCCTTGATTCCCAGCTGTTGGGAAGAAAGATTGACATTGTATGGGGGTTTCACCTTGTTGAACAGGGACAGGATCTTTTCAGAGGCAAAGGCAAGACCCAGCCTCAAACCGGCAAGCCCCCATGCCTTGGACAGGGTTTGCATGACCACCAGGTTTGGGTATTCAGTAAGCTCCTGGACAAAACTTTTCTGCCGGGAATAATTGATGTAGGCTTCGTCAATTAGGACTATCCCCTGAAAATTGTTCAGCAGCATTTCCATATCCAACCGGTTCAGGTTATTTCCGGTCGGATTATTGGGAGAACAAAGAAACAGGAGTTTGGACCGCTCGTCCACCACCTCCAGAATCCCTTCCACATTCAGCTGAAAATCCGGAGTCATCAGTACTTCGCGGGTCTCAATATCATTAATTCCCCCAGCCACCTTATACATGCCGTAGGTGGGGGGACACAGGATCACATTGTCCACCCCGGGCCTGCAAAATATTCGGTAAGCCAGGTCTATTACCTCATCACTTCCATTTCCAATAAATATGTTTTGCGGGGGCACTCCCTTTATTTTGGAAAGAGCCTGTTTGAGCTGCCATTGCAATGGGTCCGGATACCGGTGGTATGATTCAGGTAAAGGAGATCCATAACTGTTTTCATTGGCGTCCAGGAACACGGAAGCTTCTCCCGAATATTCATTTCGTGCGGAAGAATAGGGTTCCAGTTTGAGAATATTCTCCCGTACCAGCTCATCTATGTTGAAATTACTCATTTCTTCAGTTTTTTTAGTCGTATGCCAACCGCATTACGGTGTGCGCCCAAACCTTCCGCTTCGGCCATTGCCATTACGGCGGGACCAATATGTTTGATTCCCTTCCTGGTCAATTGCTGGAAGGTTACTTTTTTTACAAAACTGTCAACCGATACCCCGCTGTAAGTCAGGGCTGTTCCCCCCGTGGGTAATGAATGATTGGTACCGGATGCATAATCTCCGGCACTTTCGGGAGACAGGTTTCCGAGGAACACACTTCCCGCATTGCGCACATAGCCGGAGAGACGGGCCGCCTCGGCAGAGGCAATGATCAGGTGTTCCGGCGCATAGGCATTGAGGAATTCAAAGGCTTGTTTCTCCTGGTGCAATACTATCAATCGCCGGTGCAGGAAGCTTTCCTCCACGATATTTTTCCTTTCAAGTGCGGGCAACTGGATGTGTATTTGTTTGATTACCTCATCAATGATTTTACGCTTCGTAGCTACCAGGACCACCTGGCTGTCCGCCCCGTGTTCTGCCTGGCTAAGCAGGTCCGCCGCCACAAATTCCGGAATGCAGCTTTCATCTGCAAAAACTGCCAGTTCGCTGGGGCCCGCCAGCATGTCAATTGCTACCCCTTCACGGTTTACCAGCTTCTTGGCACAGGTCACATATTGATTTCCAGGCCCAAATATTTTCTGGACCTTTGCAAGAGAAGGAGTTCCGTAAGCCAGCGCGCCAATAGCCTGGGCACCCCCGCTCTTATAAATCCGGTCTACCCCCAATAATTGGGCCGCATAGAGTATGGCAGGATGCACCGAGCCGTCCTTTTGGGCAGGAGTGGCTACCACAATTTCTTCACAGCCTGCAATTCTTGCGGGTATCGCTAGCATGAGCAGGGTGGAAAATAGTGGCGCACTGCCTCCCGGAATATAGAGCCCTACCCTTTCCACCGGAAGGTTCTTTCTCCAGCAGGTGACCCCTTCGGTGGTCACCACCTTGTGTACCGGTCTGACCTGGGCCCGGTGAAACTTTTCAATATTCTTCTTTGCCAGCGATATCGCCTGCTTCAAATCCCCTGGTAGCAGGGAGCCCGATTCCCTGATTTCTTCGGGGGTTACCCACAAAGACTGGGGGGCAAAGCCACTGAATTGTTTTGAGTACGCCAACACAGCCTCATCGCCAGCCAGTCTTACCTCGGACAGTATGCGGCCCACCACCCCGTCCAGGCTTTCCGTATCAAAGGCCGGCCTTTCCAGAAGTTCCGGCCACTTGCTCTTGGGAGGGTTGATTGCGATCGTTGTCATTTTGCACAAGGTTTTAAAGAATCATTTTTTCTATGGGGACCACAAGTATACCTTCAGCTCCATAGCTTTTCAGTTTTTCAATGATTTCCCAAAAATCATTTTCTTTCACCACACTCTGCACGCTGCTCCATCCCTTCTCAGCCAGGGGAACTATGGTCGGGCTTTTCATTCCGGGAAGCACGGCTGCAATATTTTGCAATTGATCGTTGGGGGCATTGAGCATGATATATTTATTGTGCCTGGCTGCCTTTACCGCCTCTATTCGCATGAGAAGCCTTTGAAGCAACTCCTTCTTTTCCTCAGCCAGGCTTCTGTGTGCTATCAGTACGGCCTCGGACTCCAGGATCACCTCTACCTCCTTAAGTCCGTTGGTGAATAAGGTACTCCCGCTGCTCACCAGATCACAAATGGCATCTGCCAGTCCAATCCCGGGAGCGATTTCCACCGAGCCACTGATTTCGTGAATTTCGGCAGGTATATTTTTTTGTTCCAAAAACTTCTGGAGCAGGTAGGTATAAGAGGTCGCAATCTTCAGATTGCTCAGATCCCCTACCTCCCTGTAATTCATGGTCTTGGGTACCGCTATGCTCAACCGGCAGCGACCAAAACCCAATCTGGCCAGGGTATCTACCGCCTTATTTTTTTCATATACCACATTCTCACCCACAAACCCAAGGTCCGCCACCCCGTCATACACGTATTGGGGAATGTCATCATCCCTGAGAAAATAAATTTCCACCGGGAAGTTAAAGGCCACCGCCTTGAGCTGTCGGTTTCCATTATTAATTTCAATCCCGCATTCCTTTAACAGCTGGATGGAGTGGTCATAGAGTCTGCCTGATTTTTGGACGGCAATTCTTAGCATGCGCTTAGTTTTAAAATGAAAAAGGCTCACTTTTCAGTAAGCCCTTTTGAAATTATGTATTACACATACCTATCAACCTCGCTTACGCTTTATCAAATGAGGATGATGATGTATGTGGTTGTTTTTTTGCATTTCGGGCACAAAGTAAAGAACGAATTTTTACTTAAACAAATAATTATTGCAAAATTAAAAGGACGTAAGGGAAACACCCAAGCCGCTGGAACCCGTATACCGGATCTTTCCAAAATCAAAACCCACTCCCAGTGCCACATCCTCTGCCAGCAATAAGGGCCCGTCCATATCCACATAATCCAGGAAGGGTAGCAACTGGGCGATGGCTGCAGTGCCTACCGAACTCTCATTCATGCTTCCCATCATGACCTTGAGACCCGCCTTCCTTGCCTTTGCAATCATCCGAATGGCGGGGGTCATTCCGCTGCATTTGGTCAGTTTGATATTGATCCCGTGAAAATGGTCCACGCACCGGTCAATATCGGCTTCAAATACACAACTTTCATCGGCGATCAGGGGCAGGCTTGATTGGGGATACAGTTGGGCCATTCCTTCCCAGTCATCCTTTGCCAGAGGCTGTTCAATGAATTCCACGCCAAGGTGCCTGAAGTGTTCAATTTTTTCCAGGGCCTCATCCAGACTCCAGGCCGCATTGGCATCTATTCTGAAAACGGCATCGGTATGCTTGCGAAGTTCTGTCAGGATACGTACATCTTCGGAGGTGCCCAGTTTGATCTTATAAATGGGCCAGGGTTTTTCCTTCATCTTTTCCACCATACGCTCCACTGAATCTATTCCAATTGTATAATCGGTGAGCGGATTGCGGCTGATATCTCCCTTCAGGATCTGGTACACCGGTTTTTTCATCAACTTCCCGTACAGGTCCCAGCCGGCCATATCCAGTGCAGCCACCAGAAACGGATTGCCGGGTATAAGATGATGCAGGTAGTGCCAGAACCTTTCCGGAGTAGTGAACGCAAATTGCTCAATGGCTTTTTTCTTTCTCAGTAGGTCCTCAATCATGTTTTCCACCGTAACCTGATAGTAGGTGATGGCGGGAGCTTCGCCATAACCCTTCAATCCAAAATGTTCCAATTCCACCAGTAGGGAGGGTTGGCTGGTTTTGGTCCCTTTGGATATGGTGAAAGGGTGCCGGAATGGAAGGTTGATTGCTTTATATTTTACCACCATAAGGCTGAGATTGATCCACCGGATTTACCGCCTCCCTCAGGAAGCCATCCTTCCGCTTTCCTGAATGTATTTCTTCAGCTCCTCATTGAGTTCCGCTGCTTTTAACAGGGATTCCAAAGTAAGGTGCATCCGGTATTGCCAGAAATGATGGGTATTGGAAGGCACATTAATGCGTTCTTCATTGGGATCCGTCCGGCGGACGTTTCCATTGATTCCCATCAGGTCCTGGAGCTGGAATATACTCCACATAGCCGGAGAATACAGGTGTTGCACCACAATCTCCCGGTTTATCCAGGGTTCACAGAACTGCGGTGCTTCGCCGTAGTGACCCAGCATGAAATTATAAAACCGCTGGGTCTTGCCCCGGTCTTCCTCCCACCATCCCCGAATGGTACTCATGTCATGAGTGGACGGGGTTACCACGGAAAGGTAGGGGGCGTCATTGGGATGGAAGAATTCCCGCTTGGGATCCTTCGGCATCCTTTCTATCTCCAGACTGAGAATCCCCAGGATCCGCATTACTTCAGGGACACATCCCGGCACCATTCCCAGGTCTTCCCCGCAAACCAGCATATTGGTGCTCATCTTCAGACCGGGAAGTTTGTTAAGGGCCTCCCGCTTCCAGAAGTCATCCTGCCTGCGGTAAAAATAATGCACATATAATTGATACAGTCTGTTCTTGGTAGTGTCATCCAACCACTGGAAAGAGGAAGTATTGGCCACCCCGATCCTGAAGTGGAATTGGGTTCCGTGGGATCCCTGTTCTTCAAACAGGATAATATTGCTGATCAGGTCAAACATTCCCTGGCGGAGTTCCTTTCCTCCTTCAATCTTGTTGCGGGAAAAATATTTGGCTACTTTATGTTGGGTATTGAATTCCTCCTTCAGTCGGTACCTGCCTTCCTGGGGTGCTTCCAGGAAATTCTCCCTGACAAAGGATGCCCGCTCCTGAAAGACCCCTTCAAGGATCGAATCATTGATAAACGGATTGCAGTACCGATCATAATCAAACCAAATCTGGTTATGGTGGAATTCGGAAATATCTACCGGAATCGCCGGTACAAATCTGCCCATGATCCCTTCCACCGAATGAAGCGGAATGCTCCAGATTCTGAAAAATCCCAGGATATGATCGATTCGGAATGCATCAAAGTACTTGCTCATCTGATCAAACCTAAGCCTCCACCAGTGGAACCCGTCATGTTTCATCTCTTCCCAGTTATAGGTGGGAAATCCCCAGTTCTGGCCTTTGATGGCAAAATCATCCGGGGGTGCCCCGGATTGCTCATTCAGGTTATACAGGTTGGGACTAGCCCAGGCATCGGCACTGTGCCGGTGGATACCTATGGGGATGTCCCCTTTCAGGACGATTTTGTTGCGATGGGCATAATCTGTGGCAGCCTTCATCTGCAGGTGAAGATGGTATTGAACAAAATAAAAGAAGGCCACCCCCTCATAATGAGTGCTGGATGGCGAGGCCATCTTCAGAATTTTGCCTTCATCATAAACGCTATGATGCTTCCATTTACTGAAGTCAGCCGTCTTGTACTTATCCCTCAGGTAGGAAAAGACCGCATAGGGAACCAGCCAGTGCCGGTTCAGGTCAAAGAATTTGAAATAGTCCAGGTCATCCTTAAATTTTTCTTTAGATGCCTGGTACAATTCTTTTAAAGCCAGCCACTTAAATTTCATTACCTGTTCATAATCAAATACTGGTAATTCATTTAATTGCTTTTGTTTTTTACTGAGAGGTTTGACAATATGAGCGTATTGTCTACCTGCAACCCGGTCCAGGTTTATATAGAGCGGATGTAGGGCAAAAGCAGAAATCGCTGCATAAGGATAAGAATCGTGCCAGGTATTCCTTGCGGTGGTATCGTTGACCGGCAGGAGCTGGATCAATTGAAGCCCCACCTGTTTGGCCCAGTCTACCAACAGGGGTATGTCGGTGAATTCCCCCACGCCAAAACTTTTGACAGACCTCAGGCTAAATACGGGAATGGCTACCCCTGCTCCACGCCACCTGGGCACCTGGCAATTGACAAAACCGTCATGAAGGACCGTAATCTCGGTGCCTGGATTAAAATTGGAAAGGTACCGGTTCCCACCGTCTTCAAACCTGACCATTTTTTTCTCCTCAATATTATAAATCCCGTACTTATAGGTAGCAGGCCATTCATTGTCCAGAAGTCTGACCCTGGCCACAAACCAGCCATTTTCAGGCACCATAAGGACCGGGTCGGCTGTATCCCATTTCTTCAGATTTTCGGTGGATCCAACCATACAAATCGTCTCACCGGGTTGCAGTACAGGGGATTTTACCCGGAATTCATGGCTATACCTTCGGATAGCCGGCACCTTGGTCCGGGCTACATGGCCCAGCAGCACATTACTAAATGGCCGGGTAAAAAACACATTGCTCAATTCCCCAATGGCATTCCATACATCATATACGGTCAGGTCGGCTGCCTTGATTTCTGAGAGGTCCAGGGCTCTCCTATCCTCCCCTTCCACCACCTGAAACCCGTCAGCCTCCTTGAGGACATACCGGTAAACGATGGGATCATCAAACCCTTCGGGCAAATCCAGGGTGAAATACCAAAAATCATTGTTGAAAAATGTCATGTCCACCGCACTGGCAAGGTCATCACTGCCCAAAAGTTCATGATTTCCCGAAAGACACATGCCCTGTCCAAAATGAGTATGAAACCTTATGTAAAAATGTATTTTCATCATATAACGGCAAGGAAACCCCGTAGCTTGCCTCGGGGAGGAATTGCCGGTTCCTTTTTTTTGGTTAAAAAATGGTGAAATGTAGACTGGTAGCGGATCCCCGCTGTATTTAAAGGGGGATGAATTACACTTTCTATCACAGCTATCCCT
>JAJXYG010000212.1 GCA_021780705.1 Bacteroidota bacterium | reverse complement strand
CAGGCGGCTTCATTTGTTTAACTATAAATAATTACTATGACAATTATATAACAGTATCAGAGATATTTTATTGTATGGCCCAAAGGGAATTTGTGACTTTTTTTTCAGGGCAGATCTACCGGTGGAATTCCTTCTATCAAAAAAGAGGGGGTCATTTGCTTCTGTACATTATTTTTACAGCCTGACCATAAATTATACATTATGAAGACTTTCAAGTATTCGCTCAGTATTGTACTGATTTTTTTCTCCCTTTTTTCGGTAGCCCAGCCACCCCAGGGGATTCACTGGACTAAGGACGGCACCGGTTTTTATGAAAATTCAGACAATGCCATAGAGCAGGTCAATCTCGCGGATTCTCATGTAAATACCCTGGTATCCTCCAAGCAGCTAACCCCGGCGGATTCCACCAAACCACTTCCCGTCCGCAATTTCTTTGTGTCCGACGACCTGCAAAAGGTCCTGATATATACCAATTCCAAAAAAGTGTGGCGCTATGATACTCGGGGGGACTACTGGGTGGTGGATCTGAGCAAGCATACCTTAAAAAAACTGGGGAGGGACTTCGCGCCTTCCACCCTCATGTTTGCCAAATTCTCACCCGACAGCAAGAAGGTGGGTTATGTACATGACCATAACATATACGTCGAGGATCTCGCTACAGGGCATATTACCCAGCTTACCAAAGACGGTACCAAGGATATTATTAACGGAACCTTTGACTGGGCCTATGAGGAAGAATTCTTCTGCCGGGACGGGTTTCGCTGGAGCGGTGACAGCAAGAAGATTGCCTATTGGCAGATGGATGCCCGCAATACCAAGGACTACCTGATGATAGACAACACGGATTCTGCCTACCCCTTTGTAAAGCCGGTAGTATATCCCATTGCAGGCCAAAAGCCTTCTCCCTTCAAAATTGGTGTGGTAACCCTCAGTGACGCCAGGACCCAATGGATGCATATTCCCACCAATCCGGTGCTGGGTTCTTACCTGCCTAGGATGGAATGGGCGGACAATAACGAACAGCTGATCGTGCAACACCTGAACCGTCATCAAAGTGTGAGTGACCTGATGATGTGCAACATCCGGACCGGGGATTCCAGGACCATATATGAAGAAAGAGATTCTACCTGGATAGACATCCTGCCGCTGTGGGATGAAGCCTATTCCTATGGAGGATGGGACTGGTTGAACGGCGGAAAGGAGTTTCTCTGGGCCAGTGAAAAAGACGGATGGCGTCATCTGTACCGGATCAGCAGGGATGGCAAAAAAGAAACCCTCATCACCAGGGGAAATTATGATGTCATGAAAATTTGCGCCATCGATGAAAAGGATAATTTGATCTATTTTGAGGCGTCCCCGACCAATGCCACCCAGGCCTATCTCTATCGCACCAAACTGGACGGTACGGGCACTGCGCAAAGAGTCACCCCTGCAAATGAGGTGGGCACAAATTCCTATTCGCTGAACCCGCAAGGAACCTTCGGCTATCATGTGTTCTCCAACTATTATACCCCTTATCAAACCGAATGGATTTCCCTGCCGGGACATACCCACATCCATGGCAGTGATATTACCGAGGCACTTGAAAAGAGCGCCCCGGATAAGGCCAAATCCAATATGAGCTTCTTTAAGGTGACTACCGCCGATGGCACGACCATGGATGCCTGGATGGTAAAACCCACCCATTTTGATTCCACCAAGAAATACCCCATCGTATTTTATGTGTATACAGAACCCTGGGGACAAAATGTGGTAGATCGCTACGGGGTAGGTCGTGATTTCCTGTATAATGGCAGCCTGGCTGATGACGGCTATATTTACGTTTCTATTGACAATCCGGGTACCCCCTGTCCCAAAGGGCATGACTGGCGCCACAGTATTTACCGCAAAATTGGATTGGTCAATATAAAATACCAGGCTCTGGCTGCAGAGCAGATCCTGAAATTACCCTATATCGATACCTCACGGGTAGCGGTCTGGGGATGGAGTGGTGGTGGCACTGCCACCCTGAACCTCATGTTCCAATATCCCAAAATCTATAAGACCGGAATTGCCATCGCGGCGGTGGCCAGTTCCTTCACTTATGACAATATTTATGAGGAAAGATATATGGGACTCCCACAGGAGAACCGTGAAGATTATATCAAAGGCTCCCCGGTTACCTATGCCAAGAACCTCGAAGGCAACCTCCTTTATATCCATGGCTCTGGAGACGACAATGTGCACTACCAAAATGCAGAACTATTACTCAATCAACTGATCAAATACAACAAGATATTCCAGTTCATGGAGTATCCTAACCGGACCCATGCGATCTCTGAAGGAGAAGGAACCACAGTACAGTTAAAACACCTCTACACCCATTACCTGAGGCAATATTGCCCTCCGGGTGGAAGGTAGGCAGGATTTCTCTGCCAGGAAAGTGAGGTAAAATAAACAAATAAAAAAATAGAATTAGGTGAAAAGGGATACTCTTAGGAAGGGGTCCCTTTTTTCTTTTTGGATGGGTATGTTTTTTTTAGAGATGCCCCAGCAATATAGAAAAGCCAAACTCAAATTGACTCATTATGTCCTGGCGACCGGGGAACCTTCCAGACCCAGATTTACGAGATAAGCCAAAAATTTTGCGATTGGACCAATATCCTGCCCGACACACCCCAAATTTTATTATTCTTCGTATTTAGATATACCGAACAAAAAAGTCAGTAGTTTTTTTACCATGAGATGGTGTCATCAGGTCTTTCATCAGGTGGCTGACAATATACCAGCCTCCAAGCACTTTTTTTAAAAATCCATTTCTAATGAGCCTTTCTCTAAGCGTTCTTGGCAGGTCATCTGATCGGATGGTCACATTTCCATTTTCCTGAAGTTTTCGAAGCTCCCTGGGAGAATCAGCCAATCGTTTTGCAGGCTTCAGCCTTAATATTGGTATTAAAATTATAATTTAGTGTTGCAGTAAAATTATAATATAGTGTTGTAGAATTATTGTAAAATAATGCCTGAAAGATTTTATGGTATGTACTTAAAAAGGCATTGGAAATCAATTTTTCTAAATGAAAAAGAAACAATGGTCAACAAAAGCAAACCCCTTTCCAATAAACCAGACTTAGATAAATGCTGGTTTTGGGATTTGTCCTTCGAAGAAATTGATTGGAATAAAGCCTATAGAACCGTCATTAAGCGGATATTAGAGCGTGGTTTAAAACAGGACTGGGAGGAGCTAGTGTGTTGAATACTTAATTAT
>JAJXYG010000168.1 GCA_021780705.1 Bacteroidota bacterium | reverse complement strand
AAGGCGGTTATCTCCTGCCATTGCCACAATGATCTGGGGCTGGCGACTGCCAATTCCATTGCCGGAGTCATTGCAGGAGCCAGACAAATTGAATGCACCATCAACGGACTCGGGGAAAGAGCCGGCAATACCTCCCTGGAGGAGGTGGTGATGATCATTCGTCAGCATAAGGACCTGGATTTTTACACCTCCATCAATCCCAAACTTCTTTACCCGATGAGCCGGAAGGTTTCTGAGGTCATGAGGATGCCGGTGCAACCCAACAAAGCCATCGTTGGTAGCAACGCCTTCTCCCATTCTTCCGGGATCCACCAGGATGGTTTCCTCAAGGACGCCCTTACCTACGAGATCATCAACCCCGAGGAAGTAGGCGCCGACCCTTCCAAGATTGTCCTGACCGCCAGAAGTGGACGCAGTGCCCTTGCCTGGAGGTTCCAGCAACTCGGGTTCAGTTTTGACAGAAATGATATAGACGTACTGTATGAGAAATTCCTGCAGGTGGCAGACAGCAAGAAGGAAGTGGAAAATGAAGACTTGGCCCACATGGCTCAGGCGTACCAGAAAAAGCGGGTGGCCACTACCTGAGGTGAAAGAAATTTTTGAGACCTGTATCCTGGTTCGAACCTGTTCCTGTTATCCGCAAATCAAACCTTTCTGAAGGATGCCTCAGGGCTCAGAAAACATTTTAAATTATTGAATATAAAAAATCCTGTTCACTGAACAGATATGATGATCCAGATTTTCTAATATGTAATCAAGCGCCAACAGAAGCATTTATACCCTGTCTTTGGGAGGGTTTGGTGGTTCTGGAATCAAAATGAAATCCCAGGCTATTTTGAAAGTGGAGAACCTTAAGGTTCAGCTGGACGGTCAGCCGGTCCTGCAGGGGATTTCTTTTGAAATCTCCAAAGGGGAATGTCTGGCCATTATCGGGCCCACCGGAAGTGGTAAATCAACCCTGGTAAGGGCGCTGGCCGGCAATTGCTTCTGCAGGGGGGAAGTGGTCTATTTTGGAAAAAGAGGAAAAAAGCCCAAGATCGCCGTCATAACCCAGCAGCATATTTTCAGAAACCGTGCCAATACGGCGAACTTTTATTACCAGCAACGGTTTAATTCTTATGACAGTGAAGATTCCCTGACAGTAGAAGATGTCCTGCTCAATTATTGCAATGGAGAAGAAGATTTCCGGCAGGCCCTTGCCGAAACCGGAATCCTGCACCGGGCCAATACTCCGTTAATACAACTTTCCAATGGGGAGCACAAACGCTTCCAACTTGCCAAAGCCATCCTGCAGGATGCAGATCTGATGCTGATGGACAATCCCTATATTGGACTGGATGTGTCTGCCCGACAATTATTAAACGGACTGATTGACCGGATGGTAGCTGCCGGCAGGCAAATCATCCTGGTCACATCCTTTTCAGACCTCCCGGATTCGGTAACCCAGGTTATCCTGCTGGAACGGGGGACGATACAAAAAAAGTTGGGAAAGGAAGAATTTATCCGATACTGTCAGGGCGGACGGGTATCGGATCATTTTCCCTCCGGGCAAAAAATATCCTTAAAAGGGCTGGATCCGGTATACCATTATGAAGATTTTTCGATTGCAGTGAAGATGGTCGATACCTCGGTTGGGTATCAGGAAAAACAGATACTCAAGGATATCAACTGGATTGTCAAAAAAGGAGAATGCTGGAACGTTTCGGGAAGCAATGGGTCAGGGAAATCTACCCTGCTCAGCCTGATTACAGGGGACAATCCCCAGGCGTTCGCCAATGAAATATACCTCTTTGACAAAAGGAAAGGTACCGGGGAGTCCATATGGGATATCAAAAGAAAGATAGGATATGTGTCTCCGGAACTTCATCATTATTTTGATCCGAAATTTACCTGTTTTGAGGTGGTGGCTTCCGGATTGTTCGATACCATCGGGCTTTTCAGGAAACTCAATGATTCCCAGAAATCAGCCATCCTGCAGTGGATGGGGGTGCTGCAACTACAGGGTTTTGAAGACAGGATGTTTAACCAACTCTCCAACGGGGAACAGCGCCTGGTACTGCTGGCACGAGCACTGGTGAAAAATCCCCCGCTGCTGGTGCTGGACGAGCCCTGCCAGGGGCTGGACACAGAATTCTCATCCCGGTTTATTTCCCTGATCAATGAGATATGTGTGTCGCTGAAAAAAACCCTGATATATGTGAGTCATTATGAAGAAGAAATACCACCTTGTGTAAACTTTACGCTGAGATTGGAACAGGGACAAATCGCCGCCTGAATTGAAAACAAAAATAAATTGAACAATGGACAAGAAAATTGCAGTGTTGTTTGGAGATGGAGTGGGACCGGAAGTGACCCAGCAATCCCTGAAGGTGCTCCATACCATTGCGGTGAAATACCACCACCAGTTCACTTATACCACTGCCCTGATCGGAGCCGCTGCCATTGACAGGACCGGAGATCCCCTTCCGGAAAAAACCCTCGAATTATGCCGGCAGTCGGATGCCATCCTGTTTGGCGCAGTGGGACACCCCAAATTTGACAATGACCCCTTTGCAAAGGTTCGCCCTGAACACGGGTTGCTACGCCTGAGAAAGGAACTGGATTTATATGCCAGCATTCGACCGGTAGTTTCCTATCCGGCACTTTATCACATTTCCCCGCTGAAAAAAAAGCAGCTAATGGGGGTGGATCTGGTGATTTACCGTGAGCTGTCCAGCGGGATCTATTTTGGCAAAAAGGAAATGAATGAACAGGGGACAGAAGCCTCTGACTTGTGCGTATACACCTCGGCAGAGATCGAACGGATCGCCCGAAAGGCCTTTGTCGCTGCCCTGCAACGCAAAAAAAGACTGACCCTGGTGGACAAAACCAATGTCATGGCCACTTCCAAGCTCTGGCGTAAAACGGTACAGGAGATCGCGGCCGATTATCCGAGTGTAAAGGTGGATTACCTTTTTATCGACAATGCTGCCATGCAGCTGATCATGAATCCGGGCCAGTTCGACGTAATCCTGACCGAAAACATGTTTGGCGATATCCTGAGTGATGAATCCAGTGTAATTTGCGGTTCCATCGGGTTATTGCCTTCGGCATCCATTGGAGATAAGTTTGCGCTGTTCGAACCCATCCATGGGTCCTATCCGAAGGCCGCAGGAAAAGACATCGCCAATCCGGTAGGTTCCATACTTTCGGCCGCCATGATGCTGGACTATTTTGGTCTGACCCAGGAGGCCTCTGAGGTACGTGA
>JAJXYG010000277.1 GCA_021780705.1 Bacteroidota bacterium | reverse complement strand
CGCGTTTATACCAGTAAGGCCTCCGGATGCCTCATCGGTTGATGCTGTAATAAATCCTGTACATTGCTCAGGGTCACCTGGGTAATTTCCTGGAGCGCTTCCCGGGTGAAAAAGGCCTGGTGGGCCGTTACCAGTACATTGGGGAAGGCCATAAGCCGCTGCAGGGAGTCATCTGCGATAATACTTTGGGAAAGGTCCCTAAAAAAGATTTTTTCTTCCTGTTCGTAAACGTCAATACCCAGATAACCCAGTTGCTGGTCCTTGAGGGCCTCAATTACCGCATCGGTATCAATCAATCCGCCCCGACTGGTATTGATGAGCATGGCTCCCTTTTTCATCCAGTGCAGGGTTTTGGAATTAATCAGGTGATGGGTCTCGGCCATCAGGGGGCAGTGAAGAGAAATGATGTCTGAGCTCCGCAGCAACTCTTCCTGGCTGGTATAGGTAACGCCCAGGGACTGAAGATCCGGATTTTCACGGATGTCATGAGCCAGCACCCGGCATCCCATTCCGACCATGATCCGGCAAAAAGAAGCGCCGATATTTCCCGTACCGATAACCCCTACGGTTTTTCCCTTCAGGGTAAATCCGAGCAGGCCGTGCAGCAAAAAGTTTTGTTCCCTCACCCGGTTATAGGCCTTGTGGGTTTTGCGGTTAAGGGTTAATATGAGCGCCAGGGCATGTTCTGCCACGGCTTCCGGAGAATAGGCCGGAACCCGGCACACCTGCATATGGTGGGCTTTGGCTGCCTGGAGGTCCACATTATTGAACCCGGCACACCTAAGCGCGATAACCCTTACTCCCTTTTCGGCCAGTATGGAAATGACGTCCGCGTTCACCTTGTCGTTTACAAACACACAGATGGCATCGGTAGGATCCACCGCCTTCACAATATGAGGACCCAGGTGGGTCTCAAAAAAAGTAAAGGAAAAGCCAAAAGCTTCGTTGCCTTTTTCAAAAAATTCCCGGTCGTAGGGATGGGTTGAAAAAAAAGTAATATTCATCCGGAAGAAAGATTCGTTAGGGCGCTAAGATAAACACTGGGCATCAAAATCTCAGTGTATCCGGGAAAAAGGGCTGCTAAACCATACCTTTAAAATGCTATCTTAGGATCTCACTTGTACTATATACATTTTACGAAAAGAAATGGAAAGCTCCTCCAGATCCGAGATGCAACAGTCCCTTAAAGAAAGGGTTATTCCGGTGCTTCGGGAGAAAGGATTCAAAGGGTCTTTTCCCCATTTTCGCAGAATTGTGGGCGGACAAGTCCACCTGCTGACGTTCCAGTTCGATAAATGGGGCGGAGGCTTTGTGATCGAAATTGCCCATTGCGCCGCTGAAGGGTTTACCAATTCCTGGGGGTCCGGATAGATTCCCGCAAGGTCACAGCGTGGAACATGCCCAAGAGAAAACGGATTCAGGCCAATATGGAAGCAGAGGGAAGCTCCACAGAAGATTGGTTCCGGTATGACAGGTTGATTCCGGTGGATAGCGGCACCATATATGAGCAGATTTGCCAGGACGTGATTTCAAAGCTCGAAATTGCCGAGACCTATTGGCGGGATGAGCAAACAAACCGGTATTTTATTTGCCCTGGAGATGGGGCTTCAATATCGGTCGGATCCTGCCGCCCAAATCATCATGACTATTGTAGGGCAATGCATTATCTTCAAACCAAAAACAATTGAGCCCCAAATTAAGACCCTTCACCCTGGCAGATGTCGACAGCCTGGTCCGCTATGCCAATAACTGGAATATAGCCCGGAATTTGAAAGACCTGTTCCCGCATCCTTATCTGGAACAGGATGCCCGCAATTTTATTGAAATGGCCACCCGGGAGACTCCCATCCATATATTCGCCATTGACCTGGAGGGTGAAGCGATCGGTGCCATCGGAATCCACCCGCAGTCTGACATCTACCGGAAAAATGCAGAATTGGGCTACTGGCTGGCTGAACCCTATTGGGGCAAAGGAATCATGAGTTCGGTAATTAAGGAAGCGGTGAATTTTGCTTTTTCGACCTATGATATTGACCGGGTGTATGCCATCCCGTTTGGCTCGAATATTGCCTCCCAAAAGGTTCTTGAAAAAAACGAATTTAGATTGGAGGGAAGGTTGGAAGGGGTACTTTTCAAAAATGGGCACCTGGAGGATGAACTGATCTATGCGGTTAGGCGGGACCAATTGAATCTCTAAAAAGGACTAACCGGAGGCTTCACGATTTTTGGGTTGCTTCACCACCTTGGAAAAGTATCCATTTATCCCCTCACCCAGAAAGAGTGAGGAGTCGGATAGCTTTTCACCTAACCTCTCAGGATTTTGTCTAGCCTGGGACCAAAGGGCTGGTCATAAAAGCGGGTACCCGTGGCCTTATATAAGGCATTGGCCAGGGCACCAAAGGTGGGCGGGAATGGGGGTTCTCCCATTCCGGTAGGATCCACCTCACTTTTGACAAAATGTACGTCTATGGATTTAGGCGCTTCATGCTGACGAATCATCCGGTAAGTATTGAAATTGTTCTTTTCAGGTTTACCCTTTTCAAAAGTCATGGCGCCAAAGAGTGCATTCCCGAGCCCGTCTACTATGGCCCCCTCGGACAGGTTGGTGGCGGAGTCGGGATTGATCACGATGCCACAGTCCAGTGCACAACATACCCTGGGGATCGTCAATTTCCCGTTTTCAATTCTAAGGTCCATGACCTGTGCGGCATAGGTATTCATACAGAAAAAAGAAGCTACCCCCCGGAAGGTATTAGGTGTGGGGGTCCCCCATCCTGATTTTTCGCGGACCAGTTTCAGTACCTCCGAGAAGCGGCGGGGGTCATATTCATTCGATTGCCCGACCGGGTTTTTAATGGCCCGGTCCAGCAAGTCCAGCCGGAATGTAAAGGGGTCTTTGCCGGTTGCTTCTGCGAGTTCATCCAGGAAGGATTCTCCGGCGGCTGCCATAAAATTATATCGTGGGGCCCGAAACGACCCTTGGGTGATGTTGGAATTAATCTCCCAGCTTTCTGCCAGGTAATGATCTACGGCCCCTGCCGGAAAAAGGTTCGCATCCATAGGGCTTGTGGGAATGCCACCTCCCTTCACATGAAATCCTACCAGCTCATTTTTGGCATTCAGGGCAGCCCGGAAGGTAGCCCGGTAGGTGGGCCGGTAAATGCCGGAAGTCATGTCATCTTCCCTGGAGTATAAAAGTTTGACCGGTGCTTTTACTCTTTGAGAAATCAGGGCCGCTTCAATGAGGAAATGGGCATA
>JAJXYG010000351.1 GCA_021780705.1 Bacteroidota bacterium | reverse complement strand
AACTGCATTTTTAGTCATCGTTGAATTTTTTGTTAAAAAGGAATTTTACCTGCAAATTTAACCATTGAAAACTTTACTTTGGCCTTTTTAATATCGCCAAACTATGCTTAAATTCGTTTCCTAGAGATCGCTACATGAAAAAACTTCTACCATATATTTTCCTTTCCTTATTATTTCTCCCCTCTCACGTGAAAGCGCAATTTGAGAACTATAAGGACTCAGTGATTGAACTGTATGGGGTAGTGATGTCAGCTGACAGCCTCAAGGCATTGCCTGCCGTTAGTATTGTGGTAAAAGGCAGAAACCAGGGGACTATTTCAAGTGATGCCGGGGTTTTTTCCATAGTGGTCTTAAAGGGCGACAAGATTGAGTTCACCAGTGTGGGGTATAAACCCAAGGAGGTAACCATTCCCAAGAACCTGGTGGGCAACCAGCAAAGTATGATCCAGTTGATGGTGCAGGACACCGTCTACCTGCCTGCTACCATCATCCGGAGACGACCTACCCGGGAAGAATTTGAAAGAGATTTTATTAATACAAAAGTGCCTGACGACCAGGAAGAAATTGCACGACAGAATGTATCGGAACGGAAGTTACGCGCCCTGATGGCAGCCTATCCTTTGGATGGAAAGGAAGCGACCAGCTACTACCTCCGGCAGAATGCACAGAGATACTATTCCGAAGGCCAGGTTCCCCCGCAAAATATCTTCAACCCTCTTGCCTGGGCAGAATTCATAAAGGCCTGGAAGGCGGGGGATTTCAAGAATCATAATAACCAATAGGCTATAAATTCAAAATGCCCCGAAGGGCACCTTGAATTTTGATACGAAACCACCCCAATAGATATTTACAAAAGCTTTTTAAAGGGCACAAACGAAACGGGCTTCTAGGGTCACCTGGTAAATTATCTTATCTTTCATCGGCAATATCTTATCAATTATCTATACCAAAGTTTCAACTTCTTATTGATTGGCCATACCGTGAAATCCCCCTTTTTTTCAGGTGGTTTTCACGGTATTTTCACCCAAGATCGAAAAATTTACTCCCGGTAGCTTATCCCGGATAGCAAAAGACCCAGCCTTTGGCCGGGTCTTTTTATGAAAATCACTAACGTTGGAGTACTCCTGGTTAATCTTCCACTTTGATCTTGCCCTTTTGTTTGGCGATCACTTCTTCAGCAATATTGGTCGGAGCCGGTGCGTAATGGCTGAATTCCATGGTGGAAGTCGCCCTACCGCTTGAAAGAGAACGCAGTTGGGTCACGTATCCGAACATTTCGCTCAGCGGCACCTTGGCTTTAATTACCTGGACCCCATGTTTGTTGTCCATTCCTTCCAGCATGCCGCGACGCCGGTTCAGGTCACCGGTTACATCTCCCATGTACTGATCCGGGGTGAGAACCTCTACCTTCATAATCGGTTCGAGCAACACGGGTTTTGCCTTACGGCCTGATTCACGGTATCCCTGTTTGGCACAAAGCTCAAAGGACATGGCATCGGAGTCCACCTGGTGGAAGGATCCGTCAAACACCCGCACCTTCATGCTCTCCATCGGATAGCCGGCCAGTACCCCGGTAGTCATCGCTGAATCAAATCCTTTTAAAATGGCGGGTACAAATTCCTTTGGAATGGATCCTCCGAAAAGGTCGTTCACAAACTGGAAATTGCCCTTTCCTTCTTTCAAAAACTCTTCATCCGCAGGTCCTATTTCAAAGACGATGTCGGCAAACTTACCACGCCCCCCGGTCTGCTTTTTCAGGATTTCACGGTGTTCGATCGTCTGCCTGAACGCTTCTTTATAGGCCACCTGGGGTGCACCCTGGTTGATTTCCACTTTAAACTCACGTTTCATACGGTCTACGATGATTTCCAGGTGCAATTCTCCCATTCCACTCAGGATGGTCTGCCCGGTTTCTTCATCAGTTTTTACCCTGAGGGTAGGATCTTCTTCGACCAGTTTGGCAATGGCCATCCCCATCTTGTCCACGTCTGCCTGGGTTTTGGGTTCCACGGCCACTGAAATTACGGGCTCCGGGAAGGTCATCGCTTCCAGTACAATGGGATGATCCTCATTGCAGAGAGTATCCCCGGTCTTGATATCCTTAAATCCTACGGCTGCACCAATATCCCCGGCTTCGATATAATCTACCGGATTTTGCTTGTTGGCATGCATCTGCATGATTCTGGAGATTCTTTCATTCTTCCCGGTACGGGTATTGAGTACATAGGAGCCTGAATCCAGCCTTCCGGAATAAGCCCGGAAGAAGGCAAGCCTTCCTACAAAGGGATCGGTCATGATTTTAAATGCCAGCGCAGAAAATGGTTCCTTGGGATCAGGCTTACGCTCGATTTCTTCCCCTGTGTCAGGGTTGGTACCCTTCACGGCTTCAATATCTTTCGGTCCCGGCAGATACCTAACAATGGCATCCAGGGCGGTCTGTACCCCCTTATTCTTAAAGGAACTGCCACACATCATGGGAATGATGGAAATATCAATGGTAGCCTTTCTGATTGCCTCATGAATTTCATCCTCGGTGATGGTATTGGGATCATCAAAGAATTTTTCCAGCAATTTATCATCATAGTCTGCTACGGCTTCAATCAGATGCTGGCGCCATTCATTCACTTCTTCTACCATATCCTCCGGAATGGCCACTTCTTTATAGGTCATTCCCTGAGTGGCATCATCCCAGATAATCCCCTTCATGGTGATCAGGTCTACCACACCCTTGAAATTATCCTCTGCACCTATCGGCAGCTGCAGGGGTACGGCCTTGGCACCCAGCATTTCTTTCACCTGTTTTACCACGTTCAGAAAATCTGCACCTGCGCGGTCCATCTTGTTCACAAACCCGATTCTGGGGACCTTGTACCGGTTGGCCTGGCGCCATACGGTCTCACTCTGGGGTTCTACCCCGCTCACTGCACAAAAGAGTGCCAACAACCCGTCAAGTACCCTGAGGGAACGCTCCACTTCCACGGTGAAGTCCACGTGGCCCGGAGTATCAATAATATTGAACTTATACTGCTTGGTTTCAGGAGTTTTGGCTCCCTGCACGGTAGGAAAGTTCCAGAAGCAGGTGGTAGCAGCAGAGGTGATGGTAATCCCTCTTTCCTGCTCCTGTGCCATCCAGTCCATGGTGGCAGCGCCATCATGCACCTCCCCAATTTTATGGTTAACCCCCGTATAATAGAGGATTCTTTCTGTGGTCGTGGTTTTACCTGCATCAATGTGAGCGGCGATACCAAAGTTTCTTTGAAATCTTAAGTCGGC
>JAJXYG010000374.1 GCA_021780705.1 Bacteroidota bacterium | reverse complement strand
GTCTATAACTATAACGGGGGAGGGGTAGCCATTGGGGATATCAATAATGACGGGCTGCCTGATATATATTTTACCGCCAACACCAGGGGGCACAATAAATTATACCTCAATCTCGGAAATTTCAAGTTTAAAGATATCACAGCTACAGCCGGGGTGGCGGGGACTTCAGACTGGTGTACCGGCGCCACCATGGCAGATGTGAACGGCGACGGACTCCTGGATATTTACGTGTGTGCCGTCGCCAATTCCCATGGACTGAAAGGCCACAATGAACTTTTCATAAATAATGGCAATGGTACATTCACAGAACGGGCTGCACAATATGGTCTGGATTTTTCAGGGTATTCCACGCAGGCGGTATTTTTTGACTATGACCACGATGGGGACCTGGATTGTTATCTGCTCAACCAGTCGGACCACCCCAACCAGCATCTCTTTGATACAAGTGCCAGAAGAAAACCGGATCCTTTTGCAGGTGACCGGCTCTATAGAAATGACGTGGTGAATGGAGTGCGGAAATTTACCGATGTGAGTGCCCAGGCTGGCATATACCAAAGCAGTTTGGGATATGGTCTGGGCATTGGAGTAGCTGACCTCAATAACGATGGTTGGGACGATATCTATGTGGGCAATGATTTCCACGAAAATGATTATTACTATATCAATAACGGCAATGGCACCTTTACTGAAAGCGGCGCGAAACATTTTGGACATTACAGCCGCTACAGTATGGGTAATGACATTGCAGATTTCAATAATGACGGCCAACCCGATATTGTGACGGTGGATATGCTGCCTTCCCGGGAGGCTGAACTGAAGAACTATGGGAATGGGGAACATATGGATGTGTATGATCAGAAGATCCTGGCGAAGGGTTACCAGAACCAATATTCCCGAAACTGCCTGCAGGTAAACACAGGAGGTGGGGAAAGGTTCAGCGAGACCGGGCTCCTGAGCGGGATTTCAGCAACTGACTGGAGCTGGAGTCCGCTTTTCGCAGATTTTGACAATGATGGGAACAAGGATCTATTTATTTCGAACGGGATTGTCAAGTGGCCGCTGGATCTTGATTTTATTAAGTTTTTCTCAAGTATTACCAATCCCGCCCAATATGGCAGCCCTGACGAATTAAAGAAAATGTTACTGGAAAAAATGCCGGACGGGGCGTCTCATCCTTTTTTATTTCAAGGTAACGGTAAACTGGATTTCAAAGACGTGAGTACCGCATGGGGTACCGGAAATATGAATGGATTTTATAACGGAGCAGCCTACGCGGATTTGAATAATGATGGGCGACTGGATTTGGTGATTAACAGCCTCGATGGTCCGGCCATTATTTTGAAAAATGAGGCCCCAAAAAGAAATTTTCTGGAATTGGCTTTCAAAGGTTCCGGGATGAATACTTTCGGAATCGGAGCCAAGGCCTGGGTCATCAGCGGGGGTAAATTGCAGTATGAGGAGTTGATGCTTACCCGCGGTTTTATGTCTTCTTCAGAACCCCGATTGCATTTTGGACTGGACAGTGCAAAATATGCAGACTCTTTATTGATAGTTTGGCCGAACCAGCAGTATCAGCTGCTAAAAAATGTGCGGGCGAACCAGCAGTTGATTTTACGTCAAACAGATGCTGCAGGCAAATTTGATTATGCCACTTTCTTTCCGCCCAAAGTGCCTCCATTGGAAGAAATATCCTCTCCCATGTTGGGCAGGAAATGGACACACAAGGAGGATCCATTCAATGATTTTGAGGTGCAAAAGTTAATTCCACACATGGAATCCACCCGTGGACCCAAGATAGCCGTGGGGGATGTGAATAAGGATGGGTTGGATGATATTTTTGTTTGTGGCGCCAAAGGTCAGCCGGGGGTGCTGTGGGTGCAAACCCCGGATGGGAAGTTTGTGCAAAGGGATAATGCACTTTTTGCAAAAGATTCCGCGTGTGAGGAAGTGGACGCTGTATTTTTTGATGCCAATCATGACGGCTACCCCGATTTGTATGTCGTAAGCGGAGGCGATGAATACGAAGATGGCAATCCCGCACTTGGCGATCATTTGTATATTAATGACGGCAAGGGCGATTTTCGGGAAGATCCCAATGCCTTACCACCCATGCGAACGAATAAATCCTGCGTGGCCGTCGCCGATATAAATCATGACGGATATAATGACCTGTTTGTAGGGGGACTCACCGCGCCGGGTAAATACGGGTATTCCTCCCCTTCCTATCTGTTGATTAATGATGGCAAGGGTCATTTTCAGGTCGCAGATACTAAGGTGATGGATTCCCGGGATTTGGGCATGGTAACCACCTGCGCATTTGCAGATATTAATAAGGATGGCTGGATGGATTTGGTGGTAGGGGGAGAATGGATGCCACTGAAGATCTTTACCAATGAAAAAGGAATTTTCAAGAGTGAAGATATGGCGCATTCTACCGGCCTGTGGCAAACCCTTCACATAACTGACCTGAATGGGGACGGGTACCCCGATATCCTGGCAGGAAACTGGGGTCACAATTCCAAATTATACGCCGGAAAGAATGGCCCTTTAAAACTGTATGTCAAGGACTTCGATGGAAATGGAACCATTGAAGATATCGAGGCCTATACCATTGATGGAGTGGAATATCCCTTCCTGGGCAAAGACCAACTGGAGGCAGCCCTTCCCATTTTAAAGCAACTTCACCGCACCTACCACGAGGTGGCAGGGAAATCGGTGCAATTTATGCTGGGTGACCTGTTCGACAATTATAAGGAGCTGAAGGCGGAAACCCTGGGATCGTGTGCCTATATAAATGATGGGAAGGGGGGATTTATACAACAGGAATTGCCGGATCCCCTGCAACTTGCCCCGGTTTTTTCCTTTTGTGACTACCCTGATGGTAGTAAAAAGACTTATTTTGCCGTTGGAAATTTCTACGGAGTCATGCCTTATGAAGGTCGTTATGATGCCTTACAGCCGACAATCTTTGACTATAATGGTCAATCCGGTAAGGTAGACCATATCTCGATACTTCCCGGAATTCATGGAGAATTCAGGGATGCCAAATGGGTTAAGGCCGCGAGAGGAAAATCCTTTTTGGTCCTGGCTCAAAATAATGGCGGACTGATATTTTTGAAACCCAATCTGTAAAAAGTCAACCAAGTCTACTATTAAATTGTACAAGGCCATTTTTATAGACCTGGACGGGACCCTGATCCGGAAAGATCATTCTCTTAGCCAGCTTACGATCCACACCATCGCCAAAGCAAAAGAAATTGCATACCTGTCGATGCT
>JAJXYG010000123.1 GCA_021780705.1 Bacteroidota bacterium | reverse complement strand
GCCACGCTCGGGGATGCCATAAACCATCCTGAAAACTCGACTATGTATTGTACTTTGAATCATTAGTCAGGGTTAAATACCCCGGCAGCTTGCTGCGGGGTAGTTTATATCCTTTAAAAAAATTAAATGATCATAAAATTAGGTTTCTGGCGGATTTAAAGGTCGTTTGAAAAGGGAAAATGGGGCGGGATAAGTGGTTTTCACGGCAGGGGCGGAGTGTTCAGGGAAGTCTTTACCCGGTTTGGAAGCCGGGGCTTCCCTTATTCAAAATCCATCCCCGGTCATCCGGCTGTGACTCCTACGGGAGGTTCCACCCATGCCCCGTTTGCTTTCAGCAATTCGATGAGCTCGGTAACCGCAATGGACTCAGGGACCCCTCTTTTGATGATTTCCTTTCCTTTATACAGGGTAATCTTTCCCGGTCCGCTGCCCACATATCCAAAGTCTGCATCCGCCATCTCACCCGGTCCGTTGACGATACAACCCATGATCGCAATTTTCACTCCCTTCAGGTGATGGGTCACGGCGCGTATTTTCGAAGTGGTTTCCTGCAGGTCAAAGAGGGTCCTGCCACAACTGGGGCAACTGATATATTCGGTTTTGGAAATTCGGGTACGGGTGGCCTGCAGGATGCCAAAGGCAATAGAATTTACCAGATGATAATCCGGGGTCCGGGCATCCTCTTCACTGAAATACCGCAGACAAATCCCGTTGCCAAATCCTTCGATGAAAAGGGCGCCTGTTTCCACTGCATAATGGATCAGGCTTTCCTCCATCCCGCTTTTATGGCTCTCGCAAAAAAACAATACCGGATTGTGTACCGACGCTGCGGCAAGCTCCAGCAGCATCCGCCGGATGCTCTGCATGGCATTGTCATTGGTACTTTGCAGGCAGATGACGGCGCCGGGGTCCTTGCGGAATTTATCCAGCAGTGGTTCCAGACTTTCTTTGCTGCTTTCCCTGCTATAGCAATCCAGCCTCACAAAATGCGGTGACGGCTTATCCGTGATTTCCTGATCCAGGTAGGCTGCAGTCTCAAAAAGCGGGTAAGCTCCTTGCTTATCCGGAGCTTCAAGCCAGGTGGGATAATCATAAATTACAGACAGGGTGCCCGGCAGGGGTATTGCCACCCACTGTGACCCCGCATATATATAATCAGGGGCCATGTCCCCGATATTCCACTTGACGGTAGACGGTTCATAATGATATCCGACAGCAGACAGGGTGGACAGGGAGCAGGCTCCCGGTTTACTCAGATCAGCCACTACCACCGGCACCTGTTTTCCCCCCAGGTTTTTTATTTCCCGGGTGGCAGGCTTGGGAGCCCCGCCGCTCAGCAGCGCCAGCGATCCGGAGTTCATGGGAGGGACGGGTCCGTTATGGATCGTTTGATACCGCTTAACCAGGTCCCTGCATACCGGGATTTCAAATTCCGGGTCTTCAGTCAGGGAAACCCGGATCGTATCTCCGATTCCGTCTTCCAGCAGGGTGCCGATCCCGATGGAAGATTTGATTCGTCCGTCCTCGCCGTCGCCCGCCTCGGTTACTCCCAGGTGCAGGGGATAACAGTGGCCGAGTTCGGCATCCATATTTTCAATCAGCAGCCGGTAGGCTTCCACCATGACCCTGGGATTGCTGCTTTTCATGCTGAGCACGATATTGTAATACTGTTCACTCTCCGCGATTCTCAGAAATTCCATGGCACTTTCCACCATTCCAATCGGGGTGTCCCCGTAGCGGCTCATGATCCGGTCACTCAGCGAACCATGGTTGGTTCCGATCCGCATGGCCGTGCCATAGGATTTACAGATCCGGACGAGGGGGGTGAACCGGTCGCGGATCCGCTCTATCTCCTCCTGGTAGGCCTGGTCGGTATATTCAATGGTCTCAAATTTCTTTTTGTCAATATAGTTGCCGGGATTGATCCGGACTTTTTCCACGATCCTTGCGGCGATTTCGGCCGCATTCGGAGTAAAGTGAATGTCTGCCACCAGCGGGGTGTGGTATCCTTTTTTGCGAAGGGCATTTTTAATGGGCAGCAGATTCTCAGCTTCCTTTCGGGAGGGAGCAGTAATGCGTACGAGCTCGGCTCCTGCTTCGATACAACGAATGGCCTGTGCCACCGTGGCCTCTGTGTCCAGGGTGTCGGTGGTAGTCATCGTCTGAATCCGAATGGGATTAAAATTTCCCAGGCTCAGGTCTCCCACTTTTACTTCCAGGGTGGCCAGTCTCTGGTACCGGGTTAAAGATGCGGCGAATAGCTCCATGGCTCAAGTTTCTACTGCAAAAATACAACTATTGAAAGGCAAACCTCCTACCAGTCTTTTTCCGGTTTGTCGGGAGCGGCAGCACCCTTGATTTTGTGGAGCTTATCCTGGAGTTCCTTTTCATTTTCAAGCAAGGATTTCAGCTTTTCCTCCGCATCCTGCTTGGACATTTTGGGCTGCTGTGACTGAGGTTGTTTTTCCTGCTGGGGTTTGTTCTGGGGATTGTTCTTCTGATTATTCTGCTTGTTATTTTTTTTCGGCTGCTTTTTGTTCTGAGAATTTTGCGGTTGCTGCTGGTTCTTTTGCTCCTGCAGGGCCCGTTCCAGGTTTTGGCGGGCTTCCTGGTCATTCGGATTCAGCATGAGCGCATTTTCATAAGACTGTATACACTCCGGAAGTTTTTTGGCTTTCTGGTAGGATACCCCCCTGTTATACCAGGCCTGTTCCTTCATATCCGGGTCAGTGGCATTCTGAATGGTCTTTTCATAGGAGTCCACGGCCTGGTCCGTCTGATTTTTCCGGTACATAGTATTGCCCAGGTTGAAGGAGGCAGTAGGATTGTCTCCTGAAAGTTTCAGGGCATTCAGATAGGAGTTTTCGGCCTGGTCGTACTGGCTTTTCAGGTAGGCCTGATTGCCCCTGAAGATTTCATTGGTGGCACTCTGCCCATAGGATTGGCCGTGGAAACAGAGTCCAAGCACCAGGATACCCAACACTGCCTTGGGCTTCCTGATTTTCTTTTTTTCAGATATAAAAAATTCGAGGAGCAGGAGCACCAGGGCCCCGGCCAGAAAATACTGGAAATACTGGATAAATCCTTCATAGGAACTGTCGCTTACGGTAGCCTGGCCAATTCCCTTCAATTGATTTTCCAGATTGCTGGCTACCTGGTCAGTGGAAGAATATAGCTGGTAAGTCCCGTTTCCCGCCTTGGCGATGTCCCTTAATTCCTGTTCATTAAGCTTGGTAATGACGAGATTGCCCTTGTCATCTCTTTTTTCCGAATTGGTTT
>JAJXYG010000096.1 GCA_021780705.1 Bacteroidota bacterium | reverse complement strand
CTATCCGTTCCGCACTGTCGAGGACCTTTTCCGCTATTTTATGGAGCTGATCTGTTTCCAGATGCTCTATTCTTTTTTGTAGTTCCGTGTTTTCAAGGCTTAGTCTGTCCACCGCCTTCAGCAGGTCGGGGGGATTTTTCAGGCGTTCCCGGACAGCTTCCAGGGAAAGCAATTCCTTTTGGATATACTCCTCAGCAGCCTGCCCGCTCACTGCTTCCATTCTCCGGATTCCGGCCCCTACTGCCGTTTCTGAGATAATCTTGAAGAAACCGAGTTCCCCGGTATGGCCCACATGGGTTCCGCCGCATAGTTCAATGGAATACCCCGGGTCCATCACGACCACCCTTACCCTGTCTCCATATTTCTCTCCAAAGAGGGCCATGGCGCCTGTGGCCAGCGCCTCCTGCTTGTCCATTTCGCGGATGACTACCGGCAGGTTTTCCCGGATCTTTTCATTGACCAGGGACTCGATTTGCCGCCACTCCGCTTCAGTGACCTTGGCAAAGTGGGAAAAGTCAAATCTCAGGTATTGTTCACAGACCAGGCTTCCTTTTTGTTGCACATGGTTTCCCAGCACTTTTCTTAAGGCTGCGTGTAACAGGTGGGTGGCACTGTGGTGCACTGCAGTTTTTTTGCGCTGGGAAAGATTGATCCGGGCCTGCACCGGTCCCTCCAGGGAATCGGGGATCCGGGTAGTCAGGTGGATGATCAGTTCATTTTCCTTTTTGGTATTGACCACCGCAATCTTTTCAGTTCCAAACATCAGGGTCCCGGTATCGCCTACCTGGCCTCCGCTTTCTGCATAAAAGGGGGTTGTATCCAGCACGATCTGGTAGGATACTTTCCCCTGGGCTTGGGTCTTTCGGTATTTGAGTACCCGGCTGGTGGTTTCAAAAGTATCATAGCCCACAAATCGGGCAGCACCCTGCGGGTCCAGTACCACCCAGTCTTCCGTATCCACCTGGCCGGCAGCCCGGCTCCGGTTTTTTTGCTGCTGCATTTCCTTTTCAAAGCCCTGCTCATCTATGGAGAAAGTAAATCCTTTCGGCCCCTGCCTGAGGATAAGGCGGGTCAGGTCCAGCGGAAAGCCATAGGTGTCATAAAGTTCAAAAGCCTCCTTGCCACTGAATACCACAGGGATCTCCGCCGCACCGCCTGCAACTTCAGGATGGGATTCCCTGACCTTTTCGAATTGTTCTTCAATGCGCCTGAGCCCTTTTTCCAGGGTTCTCAGGAAATTCTGTTCTTCTTCATGAACCACCTTTTCCACAAATTCCTGTTGGCTTGCCAGTTCAGGAAAAACGCCCTGGAACTGTGCTGACAGCGGGTTCACCAGCTTGTACAGCATGGGCTCCTTGACGTCCAGGTAAGAAAAATAATATCTTACTGCCCGGCGCAGGATCCGCCTGACGACATATCCTGCCCCGGTATTGGAGGGCATCTGGCCATCGGCAATGGTGAAGGCAATGGCGCGTATGTGATCGGAGATCACCCGGAAGGCTATATCCCGGTTGTCCTGGGTCCCCTGGTAGGATTTTCCGGAAATTTCTTCCACTGCCCGGATGGTCCCTGAAAATATCTCGGAATCATAATTGCTATGCTTCTGTTGTAATACCCGCACCAGCCGCTCAAATCCCATCCCGGTATCGACGTGTTTTTCGGGCAGGCTTTCCAGTTGGCCGTCCTTTTTGCGGTTGAACTGGATGAAGACCACATTCCAGATTTCGATGACCTCGGGATGGTCCTGGTTGACCAGGGTCTTTCCATCCACCTTTTTTCTTTCCTCAGGCGTCCTGGAATCAATGTGTATTTCGGTACAGGGACCGCAGGGGCCCGTGTCCCCCATTTCCCAGAAGTTGTCTTTTTTCTTTCCCATCAGGATCCGGTCTTCACCGATCCACTCCTTCCAGCAGGCAAAGGCTTCCTCATCCCTGGGAAGGAATTCCTTTTCATCTCCTTCAAATATGGTCACATAAAGCTGGTCCGGGTCGATCCGGTACACCCCGGTGAGCAGTTCCCAGGCCCAGGCAATGGCTTCTTTTTTGAAATAAGGACCCGGCTGGGACCGGGAATTGCCAAAACTCCAGTTTCCCAGCATTTCAAACATGGTATGGTGATAGGTATCCACCCCCACCTCTTCCAGGTCATTGTGCTTGCCGGATACCCGAAGGCACTTTTGGGTATCGGCGACCCGGGCCTGGGGGGCTTTCCGGTTCCCCAGGAAATAATCTTTGAACTGGTTCATCCCGGCATTGGTGAATAACAGGGTGGGATCATCCTTGATCACTATGGGAGCCGAAGGGAGGATCGCATGACCCTTTGAGGTAAAATAATCAAAAAATGCCTGCCTTATTTCCACACTGGTCATCATACATTTTCAAATTTGGTCCAGGTTCTGCCTGAATTTCCGGGTGGCAATGCAGGTTTCCTGACAGATGATAGATTAAGGCTGCAAAGGTATTTGGTTTGTCGCATTTATTGGCAAGGTCTCTGAATTTAAGCAAGCACCCCTGCTCCGGGTCCTGGTGCCTGAGGGTGAGCGACTTTGGCCTGGATTTCGCGGGGTACCAGGAGTTCTTTAATTTTGTCTATATTCAACAAAAACCTGGTATATTATTCATGCCGCCACTTTCTCAAATATCTTTTTCCTTTGACGATCCCTCCGCAGGGAAGGATCCCAGGGAAGTGCCTGCACCGCCACAGGTTCCCGAACCTCCCGCAAAGGAAGTGCTGACGGTAAAGACCGGCAAACGGGGCAGAAAGAGCATTCGTGAGATGGAGCGGGAAGCAGACCTGATTGAAGTGCCGGAAGACGAATTGCTTTTCCAGAAGCAGTACTATGCCATCGGGGAGGTAGCTGCGATGTTCAGGGAGAACACCTCTCTTATCCGTTACTGGGAAAAGGAATTTGCCATTCTTAAACCCCGGAAAAACCGCAAAGGGGACCGGTTCTTCAGGCCTGAGGATATCAAGAACCTGAAGATGATCTATCATTTGCTCCGGGAAAGAAAATACACCATTGAAGGGGCAAAAGATTTTATCAGGGACCATAAGAAAGCCCAGGAAAGGCATGTGATGCAGGAATCCCTTCAAAAAATCAAGTCCTTTCTCATCGAACTTAAAAACAACCTCTGACCCGGATGAGACGATCCCTACTGCTACTTTGCACCCTGCTGGGTGCCACCCTGGCCGGGTATTCGCAACGGAACTACCAGGTCCTTCCCGATCCGGTGGATCACGATGCCCACCTGTTTCGGGGAATGGTTACCCTGGAAGATCTGAAG
>JAJXYG010000078.1 GCA_021780705.1 Bacteroidota bacterium | reverse complement strand
TTCCTGCAGTGGCAAGGTCAATACTTCTATTTCTTCATTGGGATCTAGTTGTTGTTGGCTGGTCTTCGTTCCACCAGTGGCTAAAAACAGGGCGGTATAATTATTCAGCACTCCCGGATTGGCGGCAATCAGCCCCACCTGCTCGATATGGTCAAATTCATAGCCGGTTTCCTCCAGCAATTCTCTGGCCATCCCGGTTTCGGGAGACTCGTTGCCATCAATAAAACCACCGGGAAGTTCCAGCAACACTTCTTCAATCGGATAGCGATATTGCCTTACCATAAGGGCTTCCCCTTCGGCGGTAATTGCCAAGGCGCAGGCTGATTTGGGCATTTCCACTACATAATACTCCTCAATTATTTTACCAGCCGGAGTGACGCATTTATCCTTACGGGCCGTAAAGTAGCGGTGCTTGGAAATATATTCTGAAGACAGGGTTTTCCAGTTCATTTGTTCCATTTCAATCTTTCCCTCAATCGGGTAATATGGGCGGTATGGTGGAGTCCATGCCAGGCATAGACTTTCAGAAATTGCCACAGCGAGATTTTCCTTTTTTGCTCAGGGTGATACACCGTTCGTTGCCATTGGTCCAAACTCATTTCTGTCATCAGGGCCACCCAGCGCTGGTGCAGGGAATGCAGCAGGGTAAGTGACACATTGATGGGAACCAGCCGGGTATCAGGAAGCTCCGCCCACCTGGCTTCATCATAGGGCTTGATGACCGGCTCTTCTTCGGTCAGGGCCAGCTTAAAGCGTATATAGGCATTCATATGGCTGTCCGCTACATGGTGCACCAACTGTTGCACCGTCCATCCACCGGGACGGTAAGGAGTATCCAACTGGCTTTTGTCCAGGTCCTGGACAGCAAATTCCAGCATGGCAGGCAGCATCTTGATTTCATTCAATAGCTCAAATTTCAACGTTTCCCCGTAAAGGCTATTGTAAAACTGCCCTTCCTCGGGCCTTCCTATCGGGTAACGGTAATGTTCTTCCTGCAAATCCATGGCTTCTAATTTTTATGAACAATACCCAAAAGCTCAATTTCAAACACCAGCGTAGCGCCACCTGGTATCGCACCTGCTCCGGCTCCACGATCCCCATAGGCCAGGTCGGACGGGATAAAAAGCCGCCATTTGCTTCCTACCGGCATCAGTTCAAGTGCCTCGGTCCATCCTCTGATGACTCCGGTTACGGGAATAGTGATCGGCTCCCCTCTCTTGTAAGAATTATCAAATTCCTTACCATTCAGCAGGGTACCTACATAATTTGCCTGCACCGTATCGGTTGCAGTAGGAATGGGTCCGGTACCACGGGTAAGGACTTCATATTGCAATCCATTGTCCAGGGTGACCACCCCGGGTTTTTTCCTATTTTGTTCCAGGAATTTTTTACCCGCAAGCTTTTCATCCTCTACCTTTTGAGCCATAAATTTTTCGACATTGGTCCTGATAATCTGATCAGCCTCCTGCGGAGAAAACAGTGGGGTTTTGTTGTGGTAGACATCTTCGTAGGCTTTCCGGATCATTTCAAAGTTGATCTTTGAGGCGCCCTGGTCCTTGAAGTACACAGCAGTTTGCACTCCCATGGCATAACTCAGACTGTCAATGGCCGTCATTGCCTTGTGAGTCGGTGTCTTGTGAAGGGGGTGATTCACTTTTGTCTTGTGTACCTGGGCAAAGGCCATTCCGCACAATAGGGGACCGGTAAGCAAAATTCTTTTCATCAGTTCTGTTATTCTTTAAAAGGTGATGGTGAAGTTAATCTTCCCGGAAATCTTTTCCGGTAAGGTGAATGAATACATCCTCCAGGTTGGCAGATTTGGTAACCTTGGGCCGCTCAAATCCTGATTCTACAAGGTCATCAATCAACCTGTCGGGTGACTGAAGGGCAATGATCTTGCCTTCATCCATGATGGCTACCCGGTCACACAATTGCTCGGCCTCATCCATATAGTGAGTCGTAATGATGACGGTAGTGCCCTTTTCGCGGATGCTTTTGATCAGGTCCCACAAATTACGCCTTGCCTGAGGATCCAACCCGGTGGTCGGTTCATCCAAAAAGATGATCCGGGGCTGGTTGATGAGGGTGGTTGCTATGGAAAAGCGCTGTTTCTGTCCCCCGCTCATTTCCTTATATTTATTTCGGGCCTTTTCCTTCAGGTTAACCATTTCCAGCAAATCCATGGCATTAGTCTTCACATTGTACAATCCGCTGAACAGTTCAATCAGTTCCAGGAGGTTCAGGCCAGGGTAAAATCCGGAAGTCTGCAACTGAACTCCAATGATCTTTTTAATTTTGTCGGGTGATTTGTCAAGATCCAGTCCGTCCACCAGGATCTGGCCGGAGGTTTTGTCCCTCAAGGTCTCAATGATCTCAAGGGTGGTGGATTTTCCGGCACCGTTAGGACCCAACAGGCCAAATATCTCCCCTTCATATACATCAAAGGATATCCCCTTTACCGCTTCAAATTTTCCGTAGCTTTTCCTGAGATCCTTTACAGAAATAATGGTATTCCCCATTCTTATAGATTTTATAATACACTGGTGAAAGGAAAGTTCTTCATGGCAATCTTATCCTTCCCTAGTAAGGGCACAAAAGTACTCCATTATATCAAAAACCCATATTTGATTTGAGCGCGGCACCAGAAATTACCATTAGCTTAAGACTAAGTGTACCTGGACATACACTCCATTGCCCTCCAGTCAAAAAAACTGAAAATCACTGCACTAAAACCTTTTACTTTGCCGAAGACATAACCTATTCTTATGAAGGTTTTTAAGTTCGGTGGTGCCAGCATCAGTACAATAGAGCGGGTGCAGCATATTCCACAGATACTCAGAATGAACCCTGAAGAAAAAATCCTTATAGTCATTTCCGCTATGGGTAAAACGACCAATGCCCTGGAAAAGGTCGTGGAAGCTTTTTATTCCGGCAACCAATCACAGGCATTGCTTCTTTTTGAAAGCATCAAAAAAAGCCACCTGAACCTGCTAAAGTATACCATCACACAGCAATGGCAGAAAGCTACCGATTCCCTCCAGGACCTGTTCACAGAAGTGGAATGGCTGCTGCATGACCAGCCGGTTAAGCCCTACAACTATTACTATGACCAGATCGTATGCGTAGGAGAACTGCTTTCCAGTACGATCATGAGCTTTTATCTCAATGAAGAAAAATTGGACAACCAGTGGCTGGATGTACGCGATGTATTGCGGACCGACTCCCATTTCCGGGAGGCTTCCCTGGATTGGGAGGTGACCACTCGACTGGTGCACGAGCGGGTTGCCCCCCTTT
>JAJXYG010000352.1 GCA_021780705.1 Bacteroidota bacterium | reverse complement strand
TCATACCTCAGTTCCGGAATGATGGTCAGGTTGCCGATCCGGATGTTGGGAGAAAGGGTCAGGTCAAAGATGCTGGTCCCGGTGCCGAATACCACTGCCTTCTGGTCGTCAAAATATTCGCCCCGGAGGGTTATTCCGAAAACGGAGGTGGGATCCAGGTTCAGGTAGACGGCAGATCCCCACCAGCTGTTGGACGTGCCTCCGGTAGGCTTGAAGGACTGGATAGTCCCGTTATACCCTACACTGAACTTGTCGGTTACGGCACCGGTGAGTACCACATCGAACTGGGTCTTGTCAAATGCGCTGTTATAGGAGCCCTGGTAATTCAGGTAGACCTTTACCTTGTCATTGGCCGTACCGGTACTATACTGGGCGATCAGGTATTTGGGAGAAGCATTGGTGGTCACGTTGTCGGTTTCATTAGCGATGCCCACCATCAATGCACTCTTCTTGCCTGTGGTGATGTCAGCGCGGATCCCGGTATGGGAGAAGGGACCGTAAGAGAACATGTAGTCCATGCTGTAGTTACGGTTGAGATAGGCATCGGTGACTTCATAGCCGATGTGGGTGGCCCATTTACCCATGGTGAACTTCAGTTTGTCGGTGACTGAGTAGCTAATGAAGGCCTGCTTCACTGCAAACAGGGTGGGATGACCTGGGTTTGCATAAGAAAATTCTTCTGCCCTGCGGCCAAAGCCCAGATCAATGGTGGCACTGGCTTTGCCGAAGGAATGATCGGCCCTGATGCTGGCCATTCCCAGTTCAAAGGAATTTTGGGAATTGGTAAAGCTGGTGTAATTGTTCAGACCACTGGCAGCGGGGGGATCATTAAAGTTAAATCTGTAATACGCATCCACGGATCCTGTGATGGTAGGGGCAGGAGAAGTGGGTGCGGGTTTGGTGGAGTCAGTCTGGGCCCATGATGCATTCACCATAAAAATTACCATGGCTACTAAGAAAAATTTTCTTAACATTGTTTTAGATTTAAAGATTAATAATGAAGGGGGTCTAGTTGATGAATTCCTGCTGCAAGGTTAATTCAAAAGCTACACTCCTTTCTTTTTTGGTTACATAACCAATCTTTTTTACCAGCATCGTACGTTGAAACACGTTTTCATAGAGTCGGGATGGATTAGTCCCCTGAACAGGCTCAGCAATCAGGCCTAGGTGTCTGAAGAGATCGCGCGCTGAGGAAACTCCTGGTATTCTCCAAGAATTGAACGCAATACTAACAAAAGCCATTATATTTTTGTGATATAATATTGTTTTTGTCATTTTCATAAATCAAACATAGATAATTTTTCAATTTGCAAAACAAAAAGCATAGATATTTTTAAAATTAATATGTTAGATAAATTATATAAAATATTGAAAAACAATTAATTATAAAAAATCTTCACATTTTTCATTTTTTCATTGTTAATAAAATACGTTATATAGAATTATTTTTAATATATCTTTTACTGAAAGATGCAATTTTACCCCGGAATTTATCTGTCCGAAAGCGGAGAAAGCAGCTGGTGAAACTGGGCGGTGGCCCGTATAATCGTTCTGGGCGGTGACCTAAATGGGACTAAGCAAAACACCACTGCTGATGCAGTGGTGTTTAAGATCAAAATAGATTGGGATCGCTTGAAAATCTCCTGTCAGAACTCGGATTGATGGTGGTTCGGAATTTCTTCATCTACCCCTACTCCGGTATTACTGACCAGCAGGGTACCTTGCAGGTATTTTTCGTCGTGCTGGGACGCATCCAGTCCCAATTCTTCTTCAGCCCTGGTGACCCTGAGTGGCATTACCCAGTTTATAAATTTAAATATTCCGTAAGACACAGTGAAGCTATAGGTTACTACAATGAGCAGCCCCTTAATCTGGGTGAAGAAAAAGGAAGGATTGCCATAGAACAATCCGTCGTTTCCTCCCGGGTTGACGAACTTGGTGGCAAAGATTCCGGTCATCACCATTCCGACCATTCCGCCCAGCCCATGACAGGGAAATACGTCCAGGGTATCGTCCAAAACAGACTTGGATTTATAGTACACGGCTACATTGGAAATCAGCGCAGCCACAGCCCCAATGAAGATGCTTTGGGGAATGGCCACAAATCCTGCAGCAGGGGTGATGGCTACCAGTCCTACTACCGCACCGATACAGAATCCAAGCACGGAAGGTTTTTTCCCTTTTAGTACATCGAAAAACATCCAGGCCAGTCCGGCTGCGGCAGCCGCCGTATTGGTAGTGGCAAAAGCAGATACGGCCAGGGAATTGGCTGCCAGGGCAGAGCCGGCATTGAAGCCAAACCATCCGAACCACAAAAGTCCGGTACCGATCAGTACATAGGGAATATTGGCCGGCGGGATTTCCTTGTTTTCAATATGGACTCTTCTTCTTTTGAGCACGATGGCTCCGGCAAGGGCTGCACAACCGGCGGAAATATGCACCACGGTACCTCCGGCAAAATCCAGTACCCCCATTTTAAACAGAAAGCCCTGAGGATTCCAGGTCCAATGTGCCAGCGGGGCATACACCAGGAGACTGAACAGAACGATAAACAGGGTGTAGGATGAAAAGCGTATTCTTTCGGCCACTGCGCCCACTACCAGGCTTGGAGTGATGATGGCAAACATCAGCTGGAAAAGCGCAAAGAGCATCAGCGGAATGGTGGGCGCCAGGCTCCAGGGGGCTCCAGAAGCTACTCCCTTGAAAAAGAGGTGGGTCATTGGATTGCCGATAAAACCTCCTATCGAATCTCCAAAAGCCAGGCTAAAACCAACAGTAATCCAAAGTATGCTTACTATTCCTGCTGCCACAAAGCTCTTGATCATGGTCGACAGGACGTTCTTGCGGTGGACCATTCCTCCGTAGAAGAATGCCAGGCCCGGGGTCATCAGAAAGACCAGGGCGGTGGCGATCAAAATCCATGTAATATCCGCTGTATTATACTTGCTTGCATCACTGAAATGAGCCACCGCAGGTACAAAAAGGGCCACTACGGCAATGGCCATCAAAATGAAGAAAGGCAAGGCCTTACTCGTAGAAACTTTAGTCATTATTGATTTTTTTGCAAATTTAAATTGAATGCTTGATAATCAGGGCGATTTTCAATAATTGATTATAATTTTTAATATAATCAATTACTAGCATAAATAATTGTATACCAAATATTTACACTAAAAGAAAAGATTTATAAAATAGGGTGTGAATAATTATTTGTAATATATATTTTTTCTTAATACCGAAGCAATAAAAAACCTGCCGAAGGCAGGTCATTTTGGTATCACTTCACCGGTCGATCACAGGGTCCGAAGC
>JAJXYG010000320.1 GCA_021780705.1 Bacteroidota bacterium | reverse complement strand
ATCCGGCTGGGTAAGTCCCAGTCTCAGCACCCTGCCCTGCGGGCCATAAAAACCCGGGCAGGTCACTGTAATTCCGTGATGAAACCCTGACACAAAATTCTTCATCAGTGACATTGAGGCTCCGGCTATATAAGGATAGCTTATGCTGGAATGAAGCTGTGTTTGTGTAACAAAAGAATGCAGCAATTGTTTTTCTTCTTCATTATTTTGCTGGATATAAAAGTTCATGAGGTTGTCAATCCCTATGCCATGGCTGCTTGCCACAAAACTATCCACAGGGATACTGCCCTGCAGGGATCCGGAGGTTCCTATCCGGATAATTTCCAGCGTTTGTAATTGTTTTTTCAGAGTCCGGGTACCAAAATCGATATTGGCCAGTGCATCCAGTTCATTGAGCACGATATCAATATTGTCCGTTCCAATCCCCGTGCTGATTACCGAAATCCTCTTGCGGCCTATCCAACCGGTATGGGAAACGAATTCACGGTGGTTGCGTTCCACTTCCCGTTTATCGAAATATTTGCTGATTTGAGCCACCCTGGCAGGATCACCCACGGTTAGGATGGTATTGGCAAGTTCATCTGGGGTGAGATCAAGGTGGTAAATCGCCCCACGGTCGTTAATTATTAATTCTGAAGCTGCGATCTGTTGCATGGGTTTCAATTGGAAGAATTACCCTCAAGTGACTCAAAATATTGGATAAAATTAGCACACTTTTAGCGAACCATTGTGGGAGAAAGCATAAAGTTCAACTTGCTTAATTTTAAATTTTCATTACTTTTGTTCCCCTTTTGAAATGGTCCTGTGGCCGAGTGGTTAGGCAGAGCTCTGCAAAAGCTTCCACAGCGGTTCGAATCCGCTCGGGACCTCAATAGATTCGGATTCTTTTCCTTTTGGTGAAACTCAGTGTTTGCTGCGATCCACCGCCATTCGGGCTATCATCCAACCAGGGTATTCCGGATCCAGTTTACTCACCTCATCCAGCCTGGTGAGTTCGTCAGGAGTGAATTCTACCTCCACTGACCTCAGGTTTTCTTCCAACTGTTTCATATTTTTCACCCCAATAATGACCGTAGTTACGGCCTTCTGGTGAAGCAGCCATGCAAGGGCCAGCTGGGTTACAGACACTTTCTTTTCATCCGCAATTTCCCTTAATACTTCCAGCACGTTAAAAAGCCGTTCCCGGTGTACAGGTGGAAAATCGAAATGGGTTCTGCGGGCGTCCTTGTCCCCCTGACCCTCTCGGGTGAACTTACCCGTAAGCAGTCCTCCGGCTAGCGGACTCCAGACCATGAGTCCCATCTTCTGATCGTGCAGCATGGGTATGATCTCCCTTTCCAGGTCCCTGGAGGCCAGGGTATAGAAGGCTTGAAGGGATACAAATTTTTGCAGGTGGTAACGCTCGGAATACCCCAGGGCTTTCATGATTTGCCATGCGGCCAGGTTGCTACACCCCACATAGCGAACCTTTCCTGATTTCACCAGTTGATCCAGGGTATCAAGCGTCTCTTCCAGGGGGGTATGCGAGTCAAACCCGTGAATCTGGTACAAATCCACATAGTCCGTTTGCAGGCGTCTCAGGCTTTCGTCAATCTGGTGCAGTATATGTTTTCGACTGAGTCCGATCCCGTTGGGGTCCTCACTCATTTTACCGCGGACCTTGGTAGCAATCACCAGTCCCTCCCGCTTCAACCCCAGATTCCTGATGGCCTTTCCGGTCATTTCTTCACTCACCCCTTCGGAATACACGTTGGCGGTGTCTATAAAATTGACACCCGCTTCCACACACTTTGCGATGATTTCGTCTACGGTCTGTTGTCCAAGTGTCCCTATAGCCGTCCAATATCCCTTTCCGCCAAATGTCATGGCACCCAAGGTCAGTTCGGAAACCTTGAGCCCGGTATGCCCTAATAGTTTGTATTTCATAAGTGTAATTTTTAATGATATGAGTCAAAATTAGGACTACCCCTAAAAACTTATCCGAAAAAAAACTTAAAATCATGGGTAAACCCGGATTCCGGCAGCGCTAGAGAATATTAGGGCAACCCGCAGGGGTTGAGAGGCCTTCCTTAAAGACCAGGGGTTCCCATTTTGCTTTCTATCCCGGAAATTCCCAATTGGGGTTCCAGGCTTTGGAATTCGGGCTGCGATTGCAATCGCTTTTTATCATTGAACCCGTTTTTGACCGCAGTCAGCAAATCCATTCGCGTTTCATCAACCTTGTGATTCCTGGCATGCAGGATGGCGGAAAAGTACCAGGCTTCCGCGTTAGAGGGATCATCCTTCTTATACAAATCCACAAAGTAACGGGCATCCAGGTTTCGTTGGCCTTCAATCATCTGGTTGCTGATGGTGTAAAATGCCAGGGACAAATAGGCTTGTAATCGCTGGTACATCTCTCCCTCTGAATTTTTTTCACGCGCGCGCTGTTGAACCAAGGTGATGGTCTTGTCCCAGTAGGCTTCATCACCGGCCTGGAACTGCTGGTTGAAAATGCCTTTTATTTTTTCCTCCGTGGTAAATAACTGCTGTTGCTTCTGGATTTGTTTTTGGTATTGGGGATTGCCTTCAATTTGGTGGTCCAGAGTCTGGAAATGAGCCGCCCGCGAGCCCATATCCTGAAGCATGTGAATCGATAGCTGGCATTCTTCCTGTGCCCTGACCAGGTTCCCCTGCGCCATAAAGGCCTTTACCCGCTGGTTACTGGACTGGACGTACTGGTTGACCAGGGCGGAATCCAGAGGTATAAGCTTCCTGACGGTCGCGTCGAACTGAAGGCCATCCAATGCAATTTCCATTGTCGGCAAGGGCGGCCACTCGTGAGGGCCGTCAAAAAGGATCAGCCGGTGCCGGGTGGTGGATTTGTCCAGACCCTGGCTGATGGAGATTAAATCGGTCATGTTCATGTCTCCCAGCCCGGCGATAGCCGTAAAGCTGAAGCCAAAATCACCCCCTGATTCCATTTGGGTGAGACCAGCTCCGCTTGCGATCACTCCCGAAATCTCCGGATGAGCAAGTCCGAGATAAGAAGCCACTTTACCTCCGCCCGAGAAACCACAGACATAAATTCTTCTTAGGTCCAGGGGTAGCCGGGTTCGGGTATCATTCCACAGTTTTTGCCAGATCTGGTCATCTTCCTGCAATTCCAGTCCGTTGCGGGAATTATTGCTCCCCACAAAAATGAAATGAAATTGTTCGGCCAGTTTCTGGTATTTCATCACAGGGAGGTCCCCATCTCCATGGGGGTCGAAGAAATAAATAACTGCCAGAGATTTCTCATTACCCGATTTTGGAATATATAAGGCATAAGACTGGGAACTATCCGCCTTGCACATGATCCGGTCATGCACCACTCCCCATGATAAACTGTCCAATGCCCCTTGTGTGGATGCCCCCTGGGAAGACTTTTCCAACAGGTTGCGGGAGGAGGAATCCCGGTCTTTATTTCCACAGGCTGTGGCTCCGGCCAGTATCAGGAGGCCTCCTGCGATTAAATGAATTTTCATACCCCGAATGATTGGCAACAAAAATACTCCTTTAAACCTCACTTCCGCTCCGCAAGTGCTTAAGAGGTTTTATATCGATATATTTCCAAGGGAATTTACAGTCTATTGCTGGTTTGGGCTGTTACTTCCCCGGCCGGTCCAGGGTAAACCGGCAAGCTTTTCTGGCAAATAAGGCTAAATTTGCTGCCTTAGCGAAATCCTCTGCATAAATTGTATGAAGAAAATCCTGATCAAGACCCTGAAAGTACTCGGAATCCTTACCGGAGTGCTTCTTATTGGAATGATGTTGTTTCCGGTCTTTTTTCCACATCTGATATCCGATAAAATAAAGAAATGGACCAATGATGCGCTAACCACCCCGCTGAATTTTTCAGATGCCCGACTTTCCTTTTTTGACCATTTCCCATCCCTGACCCTGACCCTGCACGATGTCAGCCTTATGGGATCTGCACCCTATGCGCAGGATCCCCTGCTTAAAGCAAAGGAGCTCGCTTTTGGCATAGACCTGAGGACCGTCTTTTCCTCCAGTATCCATGTCAACGAGATTTACCTGGATCAGGCAGATATCACGGTTCGCGTGGACCATAATGGCAACCCCAATTACCATGTTTATAAATCATCGGGGAAGTCAACCGAATCCCGCCGGGATTCCTCGGGCACCGCCCTTAAGATCGAGGGAATCCAGATCAGCAATAGCAACCTGTTATACCAGGACTCCTCGGTGCCCTTTATCATGAAAGCCCGGAACCTGAACTATACAGGCTCCGGGAATTTCAGCCAGGCTATCTTTGACCTGAGTTCCAGAATCAGAATAGATTCCTTCGACCTCAATTACGGAGGCACACAATATGTAAAATCAAAAAAAATTCGGGGAAGGCTGATCACCCGGCTTAACACAGAGTCTCTTCAACTGGAATTCAAAAAGAATAACCTGGTACTGAATTCTTTACCGGTAAAGTTCACCGGTACCTTTTCCTTTCTAACGGAGGGATATGATATGGACCTGAAATTGTCCTCCCAAAAAGGAGATCTGGGTCAGGTGCTTTCCGCATTGCCACCGGAATATGACAAATGGCTTGAAAATATTCAGGCTGACGGCAGGACTAGCCTGCTGGCCTACCTGAAAGGAAAATACGTGGCCCGAAGCAATTTGATGCCCGACCTGGGCCTTAAATTGAAGATCAACGATGGATCCATCAATTATCAGAAATCCCCCGCCCCCATCAAAAACCTGCTGGTGGTCCTTACCGCCGACCTTCCTTCCCTCAATCCAGATAGCCTGCATTTCAATCTGGATACCCTGAACTTCACGGTGGCAACCGATTATTTCAGATCAATGTTTCGGGTACAGGGACTCCATCAGCCGACCATCCATGCCCAGGTTCTAACCGACCTGGATTTATCCAAATGGAGCAGGGCTCTGGGAATAACCCCCTGGGAGGTACGGGGCCACTTAAATCTGCAGTTATCTGCAGAAGGTACCTATGCTACCCGGGTGGAAAGAAAGGGAATCAGGCAACTGGATACCCTGGTGGCAAGTATTCCCAGATTTCAACTCCATACCACTTTACGTAACGGATATATTCGAATTGGGGGTTTTCCGCAGGCCATCACCCCAATTAGCTTTGATCTCGAAGCAGCCAATAATGACGGCAACTACCACCATACCAGCCTATTGCTCAATCAGATCGATGCCCGGATGCTTTCGGATTATGTCAGGGGATATTTTAAAGTGGAAGACCTCCGCACTATAGACGCCGATTTCCATGCCATGCTGCACCTGGAAAATATTCAAAAATATTACCCACTGAACCAGATGGATCTTGCGGGCAACCTCCACATCAATGTGGTATCCAAGGGAGAATACCTGCCGTCAGCAGGCAGGGTACCCGTGACCCGGGCGGATTTCAGCCTGCAGGATGCCATGGTACGGACCCCCTATTACCCAAACCCGGTTACCCACATCCAGATGGAGGTTACGGCACAATCCACAAAGGGGTCATTGACTGATCTCCAGTTTGCGGTGAAGCCTATATCGTTCCAGTTTGAAGGACAACCTTTCCAATTGAAGGCAGACCTGAGTGATTTTCACAATATACAATATAACATCCATTCAAAAGGGATCCTGGATATTGGAAAATTATACCAGGTATTTGCTATTAAAGGGCTGAGTGTAAAGGGACTCATCAAAACCCATTTATTTCTGCGTGGGCTGCAAAGTGATGCCGAAAAGGGCCTGTTTGACCGTTTGCATAATTCAGGGACCGCAGAATTAAAAGATATCGCCCTGACTTCAGAATATTTTCCCAATCCTTTCTTCATCCAGACCGCACGCTTTCGGTTTGACCAGGACCAAATCAGGATAGAAAAAATGAGGGTTGAGTATGGAAAATCTACCCTTAACCTGGAGGGATACCTGTCCAATATCATATCCTATGCCACCTCAGGGAATGCCCCGTTGGAAGGACAGGTGAAGATTCAGTCAGGTCATCTTTATGCAGATGAATTCACGGCTTATTCCACGCCGCAATCCGTCGCGGTTTCCAGCAGTCCGGGTGTATTTATCATTCCGCCTATGTTGAATCTGCGCCTGAATGCAGACCTACATGAGGTATCCTACCAGGGGATCGCACTCGAGGACTTTCAAGGTGGGTTACACCTGTCCAAAGGCACCCTCACCCTGGATTCTACCTCATTTAAAATCATCGGAGCCCCGGTAACCATGAAGGCCACCTATCAATCGATTTCCCCGTTAAAAGCCCATTTCAGCTACCTGATCGATGCCCGGAATTTTGACATTCACCGGGCATACCGCGAGATTGCCTTGTTGCATACGGTGGCGAGTTCCGCCGCCAAAGCCGAGGGGGTGGTATCCCTCCAATACCAATTGGAGGGAAGGCTGAATGCAGAAATGAAACCCGTATACCCTTCACTGAAAGGCAACGGAGTATTGTCTCTTAAGGATGTGAAAATAAAGGGAATGAGGCTTTTCGGGGCCCTTGGCAAGGCTGCCAATCGTGACAGTCTCAATAATCCCCACCTGAAAGACATTGAAATCAAGACCTCCATATCACATAACCTCATCACCATCGACAGGACCCGTCTGAGAATCTTCGGATTCAGGCCCCGTTTTGAAGGTCAGGTGAGTTTTGACGGGAAACTTGATCTGTCTGGCCGGCTGGGATTGCCACCCCTTGGCATTATCGGAATTCCCTTCTCGGTTACCGGGACCCAGGAAAATCCCAGGGTTAAACTCAGGAAATCCAAAGCTTCGGACAAGCTTGTTGAATCCCCTGATGATACGGAGGTTCCATAGACAGCAGAAACGAGAAAGTTGTTAGCTCACCTCCTTTAGAAAGGTGATGACCCGATCCACTTCATCGAGTGTATTGTATTTACTGAAGGAGAAGCGAACCGTTACCTGATCAGTATCCTGGCTGATGGCCTGGATCACGTGGCTGCCGATGTCGGCCCCGGAGGTACAGGCGCTACCTCCACTGGCGCATATTTGATGAATATCCAGATTGAAAAGTAACATCTCGGATTTTTCCGTCTTGGGAAAAGCCACACTCAGGATGGTATGGAGAAAGTGGCCTTCGTGGTCTCCGTTAAAGGAAACCCCGGGGATCTCCTCCCGGATCCGCTTTTTGAAATAATTTCGAATACCCCTAATATGTGCACTGTCCTTTTCACGGTGCTCCAGGGTAAGTTCCAGTGCCCTGGCAAATCCGACAATCCCATAAATATTTTCGGTTCCGGCCCGCATGTTTCGCTCCTGGCTGCCCCCATTGATGAAGGGATGTATCTTCACGGTGTCCCGAATATAAAGTATACCAACCCCTTTGGGACCATGGAACTTATGGGCAGAACCCGTAATGAAATGCACCGGCAGTTTTCTGAGGTCGAAACTAAAATGCCCCAGGGTTTGCACCGTATCGGAATGAAAGATGGCCTGGTATTTTTCGCATAGCATTCCCACCTTTTCAATATCGGTGAGGTTTCCGATCTCGTTATTGGCATGCATGAGGGTGACCAGGCATTTCTCCTGACTTTGGGACAAAAGCTTTTCCAGGTCGTCCAGGTCAACATGGCCGCCCGGTAATAGCTTTACATAATGCAGGGGAATCTGGTACTCGGAGGCCACCCGTTCTGCAGTATGAAGGGTCGCATGATGCTCAATTCTGGAGGTAATCAGCGCTTTACATCCCAAATCACGGACAGCCCCATAAATGGCCGTATTGCTGCTTTCGGTGCCTCCACTGGTGAAGAAAATTTCGGCCGGATGGGCATTCAGAATCTTTGCCACGGTTTTGCGGGCATTTTCCACGGCCATCCGGGTTTCCCGTCCATAGGAATAAATGGAAGATGGATTGCCAAACTTTTCGGTAAGGTATGGCATCATGGCCTCCAGGACCAAAGGATCCAATGGGGTGGTGGCTGCATTATCAAAATAAATTCTTTCCATAAACTATGTCTTTTCTTTACCGAGGTTCAAGGTCCTGCCTGGGGCGATTTCCCTGGTACCCTGCAGCGTCACATGGCTTCGTGAATATCCTGCATGATTCGTTTGGCAATATTTTCCGCCGTGGTTTCAAAAGAACTCTCTGAATAGATTCGGATGATGGGCTCCGTATTGCTGGGTCTGAGATGCACCCAATCTTTATCGAATTCTATTTTCAGTCCGTCTTCGGTATTAATAGGATAGCTCCGGTACTTGTCTTTCAATTTATTGAAGACCCTGGAAACATCCACCCCTGGTTCCAGGGCGATCTTGTTTTTTGAAATAAAATAATCAGGGAACTGCCCCCTGAATTGTTTGATGGATTTCCCGGAGTGAGCCAGGTGGCTAAGAAACAGTCCAATCCCGATAAGGGCGTCCCTCCCATAGTGAAAATCCGGTACAATGATGCCGCCGTTTCCCTCTCCCCCGATTACGGCATTTACTTCTTTCATTTTAGCCACTACATTGACCTCTCCCACTGCCGAAGGAAAGTAGGCTCCTGCGCGTGCCTGGGTGATTTCTTTGAGTGCCTTGGTAGAAGACATGTTGCTGACAGTATTGCCCTTTTTCCTGCTCAGGACATAATCGGCCACCGCCACCAGGGTATACTCCTCTCCAAACATCGAGCCATCCTCACATACAAAGCACAGACGGTCGACATCCGGATCAACTGCGATGCCCATGGAGGCCTTTTCTTTCACCACGGCACTGCTCAGCCCGGTCAGGTGGGCCGGTAGGGGCTCGGGATTATGCTCAAATTTTCCATTGATCTCGTCGTTAAGTACGATTACTGATTTTACTCCCAGGGTGCGAAGCAATGCAGGTATATACAAAGCTCCGGAACTATTGATGGCATCCACCACAATCCTGAAACCCGCCTTACGGATCGCAGCCACATCAACCAGTGGATAGTTCAAAACGGCTTCAATATGCTTTTGGAGATAGGAATCCACCCCGCTGTACCCACCGGCCTTATCTACGGAGGCATATTCAAAATCCCCTTTTTCTGCCAATTCCAGTACCCTGGCTCCATCCTCCGCACTTAGGAATTCGCCCAGGTGGTTGAGTAGCTTTAACGCATTCCACTCCTTGGGATTATGGCTGGCCGTAAGGATGATCCCTCCGCCGGCGTTTTCCTCGGTGACGGCGATCTCTACGGTGGGGGTAGTGGTGATTCCCAAATCCACCACATCCAAACCGCAAGCTACCAGGGTACTGGCACAAAGATCACTGACCATTGCACCACTCATCCTGCCGTCCCTTCCGATCACTACCTTCTTGGGATGTCCCTCTTCCAGAAGCAAGGCTGCAAAAGCAGCTGTAAATTTTACAATATCCGGAGGGGTCAGGTTATTTCCTGGTTTTCCTCCAATGGTTCCCCGGATTCCGGAGATGCTTTTTATAAGTGCCACTGATTCAATTTTGATTGCGGCAAAGTTAATTTAAATTCCCAAAAGCGGCGCCTGGGGCTGACTTTCGTTCCTTGCACGCGAACTTCACCCCCGGGGGGTCATATGTCCACTGCAGAGGGTTACCTGAATGCAAATCCTGCCTGGTACGGAATCCTATCTTTTATTGTGAACCAGCAGGTATTTCGAAGTTTCATAGATGGCAGAAGTGAGGGTGGAAAGCCGATCCTCAATGGAATCCCTGGCATGAGGTGTCAGTGGGGGATCTGTTGGGCTGAGGGGATAGAGTTCCCGTTTGCTGATGCGGAGGTTTTTGACAAAGTAATATTGATCAGTCACAATTCCAATGTTGCCTTCGTCATGATGGATGATAAAAGCGGCGTCCATTTTACCTGGTGAATGCAGCAGATCGCGCCCCAAAGTCGTATTTCGATAGGAAATATCCACCATCCCGGCCAAGGTGGGAAGCACATCAATCTGGGAGACCACTTCATGTCTTATCTGGGGGGTGATCAGGGAAGGTGCATAGAAAAGCAGCGGTATATGTTCGTCAGTAAGTCTGCCGCTGTTCCAGGAAGCAGGATATTCTGCCGAGGAATTTCCTTCCAGGCCATGGTCTCCCAGGAACACAAAAATGGTATTGTTGAACCAGGGTTCTGTTTTGGCTTTCCTGATGAATTTGGAAAAGCAATAATCCGTATATCGGAACGACTGATATTCTTCCTGGGATTCAAATCCATACTTGGTCAGGGTATCTTCTGATACGATCTTTTTTTCAAAATCTGAATCTTCCTGCGGAATGGTATAGGGGCGGTGGTTGTCGGCGGTCTGGATGATGGCAAAAAAGGGACTGGCTTGCCGGGTGAGGACCTTGTCCGCCGCCAGAAAAAGCCGCTTGTCGCTTATGCCCCACACATTAATGGCTGGCGCTGAATAATCTCCTTCCTGGTATATGTGGATGTCATGAACATTTTCCACAAGCCCCCTGAAATTATTGAAATCACTGTTGCCCCCAAGAAAGTAAAATTTGTCGTAGTCCCTGAAATCGTTGATGATGGTGCGTTGCACCACAGCCGCCGGATCACGGGAGGAAAATTCAGATAACTGCACATCAGGGGTGCCGGTCAGAATGGCAAAAACCCCTCGGGCTGTGCCAAAGGTGGGAGAAAAACAACGGTCAAAAAAAAGGCCGCTGTCACAAAGTGATTTGAAATAGGGAGTCGTGTTCAGGGGATTTCCGCTCATGCTGCTTTTGTACATGCTAAAACTCTCACAGATCACCAGTACGATATTGGGTTTGCTTTCCAGAGCCCAGCTATCTGGCATTGCCATCCTGGAATAGGCATAATCCTGCCGGGTAAGGGAATCCAGTTGCAGGAAGCCGGCCACCTCAGGATAATACTCCCTGGCCTTTTCCCGGCCATCGGCAGGCTTTCGAAATTGCAGGGTGGTGAAAAAGTTCTCCAGTGGATTTAAAGCCACATAGGATTTGAAATTGTCATTGAGTCTGAAAGCATCTTCCCACTCCAGGTGGGAGACCGAAAAGATTCCATAGATGCCCCAGGCCAGAAAGACCATGGCCCCCAGGTACCACCTCCTACGGTAAATGGTTTCCAGTTCTGTTTGTTTTTTTTGAGCCAGACAAAAGGTTTTGTCAAAAACTTTCCAGATCAGATATACAGATCCCCCCAGCGCAGCCAGGATCCAGAACATCGGATAGCTCTGCCAGAGCATTTCCATGGAAATCAACGGATCTTCTGCGAAATTCAGGGCACTCGCATTGATACGGGTATGGTTATAGCTGAAATTGCCAATATCGGCCCCAAAGAAGAACAAGACAAAGAAAGTCGAGGCGACCAGATAGACGGCCCACATTTTTCGGTTGATATTGGAATAAAATGGTGAGAATTTATAATAGAACGTCAAGAGGCACAGTGGGGAGAGCAGGATGGAAATCCACTTGACATCAAAGCGGAACCCGAGCCAGAAAGATGGCCACAAAGAAATCAGGGGAATATCGGCCGGCTTAAATAGGATCACCGTGATGACCCGAAACAAAGTGAAAATGAAAAGATCTACCAACCACAACCAACCCATCCAGCGAAGGGTTAAAGGAATGGTTCGTGTGACTTTGGATCTGACTATCATCTGCTGTGAGCCTCTAAAAATACTCATTATTTCACACTTTACCACTCATTCGCCCTCACTATCCCACGGTATTTCCCCATAGAATAATCCTTCACCCAAAAATTCCGCCCTGCCCCCTATCCCTCCCGGATTTTAAAAAAGTAGGTCCTTTCACTAATTAATTATCTAGTATTTTAGCCAATAGTTATTTTTGTAATGGCCCCATTTTGAAAATTGATGACAAATAGTACAACCCTGTGGCAAGGGCCCGACAAACCCAGGGGCGCATTTTTGGAAGTCGCACCGGTCCCCAAAAAATGGCAGGACTACCTAACAGTCGAATTGAATTCCTATGTCTGACCTGATTATATTATTTTTACTGGTACTGCTCAATGCGGTCTTTGTCATGTGCGAGATGGCCCTGGTATCGGCAAAGAAGAACCGGCTTGAAGTCCGTGCCAACCGAGGAGACAAGAAGTCCAAAATCGCCCTGGATTTGAAGGAGAACCCCGACGTATTCCTTTCCACCACCCAGGTCTTTATCACGTTGATATCGATTCTTACCGGGGTATTCTCGGGGCAGCAATTTGAGGGATATCTGGAACCTTATATCAGCAGAATCTCCCTTTTCAAGGCCTATTCGGCCACCATTTCCACGGTAATAATCGTCATCCTGGTGACTTTTTTGTCCATTCTTTTTGGGGAACTGGTCCCCAAAAGGATAGCCATTATGAGACCGGAATATATTGCACGGCGGGTAGCCCGGCCCATTAAATTGTTGAGCCGAATTTCCTTTCCCGCAGTCTGGTTACTCAGTACCATCAATGCCGGAATATTTACTTTCCTGCGCATTCGACCCCGTCCCGAGTCGCAGGTTACTGAAGAAGAGATCAAGGCATTAATCAATGAAGGAAGCGAACTGGGGGCCATCGAAGAGGAGGAGAAGGATATCATTGAACGGGTATTCCACCTTGGAGACAGAAACATCACCTCAATGATGACACACCGAACCGAGATTGTATGGTTTGAACTGGGGGAATCCAAGGAATCCGTGATCCGGAAGATTCGGGATTCCCATCATAGTGTATATCCTTTGTGCAATCAGACAGTTGATGACATCCAGGGGGTAGTATACGTAAAAGATATGTACCTGAAACCTGAGGCAAATTTGAAAAGCCTGTGCCGAAAAACGCTTTTTGTCCCGGAAAACAATTCTGCCTACCAGGTTTTGGAAAAGATCAAGACTACCAAGATACCCCAGGCATTTATAATCGACGAATATGGCAGCCTGCTGGGCTTGATTACTGCAAAGGACGTCCTGGGTGCAATTCTGGGTGAACTGCCGGAAGCGGAAGACAAGCCCTATGAAATCCTTGAAAGAAAGGACGGAAGCTATTTGGTGGATGGACAGATCCGGTTTTTTGATTTCCTGGCCTATTTTGACAAGACCATATGGATTGACGAAGGGGAATATGAATTTGATACCCTTGCCGGATTCATATTACATGAACTCAAAAGAATCCCGGCCACCGGAGATTCTTTTGAATGGAAGAGCTTCCAATTTGAAATCATTGACATGGACGGACAGCGTATTGACAAGGTTTTGGTGCATATTTCGGAGGAAATCCGTGACGAAATGGACTAAGCACCTTATTTTTCGGTTAACTCGCCCTGATGGATGGATAGAATTTTATGAGATCTGTATGGATTCACCACCCCAATAATTCTGTAATTTTACCAATATCTATTTCCGGTCCCGCCTCCCTTCGGACAAAAACCAAAACCTGATCATGAAAAGAAGAAAATATGCAGCTGCAATTTGTGGGCGCATCGTCCTGCTCCTCCTGTTTTGCGCACCGGTAGTGCTGAGGTCGCAGA